>VGKF01000041.1 GCA_016867175.1 Candidatus Omnitrophota bacterium
CGCCCTGGGTTCAAGAAGTATAATCGGGGACGCGCGCAGCCTAGATATGCAGTCCAAGATGAACCTGAAGATTAAATACCGCGAGTCATTTCGGCCCTTTGCGCCTACGGTATTAAAAGAAAAAGCCTCAGAGTGGTTTGATCTTAAGGCAGAGAGCCCTTATATGCTATTGGTCGCTCCGGTTAAAGAGGAGAAAAGGGTTGGTCCGCAAACCTCTGATTTAGACCTGTGTGGATTTGATAAACTAAAATCAAAGCGCTCAGAGATACCCGCAGTTACGCATGTGGATTATTCTGCCAGGGTCCAAACAGTCAAAAGAGAGGATAATCCTTTATACTATGATATGATAAATACCTTCTATAAAAAAACAGGTTCTCCTGTTATAATAAATACTTCATTTAATGTCCGGGGTGAACCTTTGGTCTGTAGTCCAGAGGATGCCTTCAGGTGTTTTATGCGCACTGAAATAGATTATCTGATCATGGGCTCGTTCCTTTTGGATAAGAAAGAACAAAAGCCTGTTCTGGAAGATAAAAAGTGGCAACAAGTCTTCGAACTAGATTAGGGACGGTTCTGAATTCCCCTTAAAAGTGTCCCCCAGGGGACACTTTTAACCGTAGCTCAGAACCGTCCCTAGATAAATATGGATAGAAAGGCGTTAAGAAAATTCGGGATTACCATGGGGGTTGCCTTTTTAGTGATTACGCTGGTAATCCTCATCAGGCATAAAGATATTGTTATGCCTATGGTTTTTATTTCGGCTGCGTTTTTTGCTCTAGCTTTTATCGCACCAGTTATTTTAAAACCGATTTATATTGCCTGGATGAAGCTTGCTTTTATATTAGGCTGGCTCAATACCAGGATTATTTTGGCAATTATGTTTTATTTGGTTTTCGCGCCCATAGGACTTATTTTAAGGTTATTTAAAAAAGACCTGTTGGATAAAAGAATAGAAAAGGGAAAGGCTTCTTACTGGAAGAAGAAAGAAGCGCTAGAGTTTAATCCTTTGCAATATGAAAGACAGTTTTAAAACGGAGGTGCTCAGTGGGTAAGCTTTCAATATTAAGGGAATTCTGGGATTTCCTGAAGGTGCGTAAAAAATGGTGGCTGGCGCCAATAGTCATTATGCTTTTACTTTTGGGACTTTTAATGTTTTTCACCCAGTCATCGGCAGTCGCCCCTTTTATCTACACCCTATTTTAATAATACAGCCAAGGAGCTAGATGAAGAAGATAATAATATCTATTCTTTTATTAGCGGTATTTTTAGTATTCTGGGCCCGCTATAATAATGATCCCGGAAATATCCTTTCTAATTTGTTAAAGCGTGGAGACCTACGGCAGGGAGAGCTGGTTTACGGGATCAGCCTCTTTGGTTTTATTCCGTTGGGAGAGGCTATTTTTAAAGAGGCTAAGGAAGAAGAGTTGAATGGACGCAAAGTATACCATCTTTCGGCAAGCGCAAAAAGCCTTAAAATCATAGCACCTTTCCTAAGCGGCACCGTTAATTTAGATTCTTATATTGACAGGGAAAGCCTTAATCCGCTTGTTTTTAAACAAGAGATATTCGTTAGGGGCAAGAATGACTTGATAAGAGAGGCCAGCTATGACCAAGCGCAGGGGGTCATGACGCTAGCAGGGGTCAGGCGCCAGGTGCTGCCTAATACCCAGGACCATCTTTCTGCGATATATAACCTGCGCAGGATGGATTTTGATAAGCTCAAGGATTACGACATAAATATAAATACCAACCAGAAAAACTATAGCCTGAAAGGCAAATCACAAGCAGGACAGATCGCCTTAAAAGGTAAAATTTATAAGACCACGTTTTTAGAAGCAAGTATCAGCCGCAGGGATAAGAATCCTTACCATAAATCCACCATGTCTATGCTCCTGTTAAAAGATGAAGGGAACTTGCCTATTATGATCAAGGCCTTTGCCAGCGGCGCGGTTATAAATGTAAAGCTTATAGAGACTAGATGACACATATAGAGAATACCGGAGAGAGGATACTTTTAGAAAGAGAAACTCCGCTTATGATTGCGCGCCATCTTAGCGCCTATAGGTTTGCCAAGGATTATCTTAGCAGCCGCACTGTATTGGACATAGGATGCGGAGAGGGTTACGGAAGTTTTTATCTGGCGGATGTTGCTTCGCAGGTCAAGGCTCTGGACTATAGCCGGGAGGCCATAGATTACGCCGCAGGAAAATACTCTAAAGACAACCTGCAGTTTCTGGCAATGAATATAGAAAACCTCTCCAGCCTCTCCCAGAAATTCTCAGCTATATGTTCGTTCCAATTTATAGAGCATCTGGCGAATGCCAGCCAATTTTTAAAAGATGTTGCTAGTCTGTTGGAAGACGACGGTTTGTTTATCTGCTCTACCCCTAATAAAATAGATGCCTCAAAAGGCCAGGATACCCCGTTTAATAGATTCCATCTTAAGGAATATTTTTATGCTGAGTTTAAGGAACTGTTGGAAAAGTATTTTAGAACCGTTGAGATTTTCGGCCTGAAAAGAAGCAAAAAACTCAATTTCTACAGAAAGGTCAAGAAGGCAGGGATTTTTAATTTCCTTCCGGACGGCCTAAACCCGGTTAAGAGATTTTATAAACGCATGGACTGCGATAATTTTGTGCTAAGCAAAGAGAGTCCGGATGCTGCCTTGGATTTTATTGCCTTATGTAGGAAATAAATTATGCCTATAATTACCTCATTATTCATGAACCTCTTGGTAGCAAGCACAGCTCTTCTGCTTACCTATAGGGTTTTTAAGTTCAGCGGATTCATAGATTCACTATTAGCTTTTTCTGTGTTTTATTTTAGCCAGATAGTATACAGCGAGCTTCTCTTAGGCTTAACGGGGACTCTTTATTTAAAAAATCTTATAACTATTAATATAGCTATCCTCTTGATTACTTGGTTTTTAAGCCGCAGCAAAGATTACTATTTTAACTTAAAAAACCCCAGGGATACTTTACTGGAAATTATCAGTAACAAAACAATTCTATTGATTGTTGCTGTGCTTGCAGGATTCGGCCTGGTGAAGCTTTTTATTAACCTGGTCAATCCTCCTTTTGGCTGGGATGACCTGAACTATCATTTTACCTTTCCCGTAGAGTGGCTCAAGCATGGGGATTTGAATATCCCTATTACTGTCTTTGATGACCCCAGCCCTTCATATTACCCTATTAACGCTAGCTTGCTATTCTTTTGGCTGATCGCGCCTCTTAAGAATGTATTCCTGGCGGATTTAGGCCAGCTTCCTTTTTTTGTCCTGGCTGCGTTTGCGGCTTACGGCCTTGCCAGGAAGATGGGCTTGAATAAAGAGTTTTCGTTTTCTGCTGCCGGGCTGTTTTTCCTGGTGCCTAATTTCTTCAAACAGCTAAAGATTGCCTATGTCGATGTGATAGTGGCGGCGCTTTTTCTTATCGCGCTCAATTGCCTTTTTCTGCTGCGCAAAGAGTTCTCTCTAAGGAATATCCTGATATATAGCATGGGCCTGGGCTTGCTTTTAGGGACTAAAACCGTAGCCCTGCCTTACAGCCTGCTCTTGCTCATGCCCTTTGTTTATTACGCAGCGAAGAACCCGAATAAGGCCTATTTATTGCTTATTTCTCTCGCAGTAATAATTTCTTTAGGAGGTTTTACTTATATAAGAAATTTCCTGGAGGCAGGCAACCCCCTATATCCGCTGAATCTTAAAGTTATGGGTATCGATATATTTAAAGGCGTAATAGATAATTCTATTTATGCCGTTCATTTTAAGCAGAGGGATTTTGCTTTAAGCAAGCTCCTTTTTCATGAAGGCTTAGGGGCGCAGGCATTAATATTCATATTCCCCGCGGTATTCTTAGGCCTGCCGCTTACCCTGCTAAAGAAGAAGAGTGGTCTTAATTTAGTTTTGGCTTATTCTTTACTCCTGCCGTTTTTGATTTATCTGGCCTACAGGTTTATTATACCGCTTCCTAATTCCAGGTATCTTTACCCGCTCCTGGGGGTAGGTTTGGCCTGCGGATTTTACACTGCCAGGCTCCTTAATCTCCCAAAATCAATCATAAACATTCTAACCGCGCTATGCGTTTTAGCCTCTATTCCAGAGTTAGCCAGGCGCCAGGAGCTGGCGGCTTCTTTAGCCCTGGCAACTGCTTTGTTTTTTCTGCTTCCTTATTTGATAAAATTCATACCCAGGCTCATCATCCCGTCGGTAATCGTCATTTTCTTAGGCCTGGTAATTTTAAATAACGACTATATAAAGAATGAATACCCCAGGTATATAAAGATGGAAAGGTATTCCGGTTTCTGGCCGGATGCAACCCGCGCCTGGGATTGGTTGAATAGCAATACGCAGGGTAATAACATTGCTTATGTCGGCAGGCCGGTGCCCTTTCCGCTCTACGGAAGCAGCTTTAAGAATAACGTTTATTATGTTTCGGTGAATAAACAGGACCCGGCTAAGCTGCACTATTTCTCCGAGAGCTACTATTCCTGGGGCCATGATTTCTTAAGCCTGCATAAAAGTTTAGAGGCCGCAGGCAACTACCGTTCTGGCGCTGATTATAATACCTGGTTCGCTAATCTCTTAAAGCGCAATACGGATTACCTCTTTATTTATTCATTGCACCAGACGCAAGATATAGAGTTCCCCCTGGAGGATAATTGGGCAAGGAGTAACCCGGCTAAATTTAATCAAGTTTTTCTTAATAACAGCATACGTATATATAAGGTCTTAAGATGAGATTATCAATCATTATACCTGCTTATAACGAAGAAGATAACATAAGAGAGGTCATTGAGAAGATAGAGTTCTCGTTGGGTATCCCGCACGAGCTGGTAGTGGTAAACGACCATTCTGTTGACAGGACCGCAGAGATAATATCCGGGCTGTGCGCAAAATACAAGAATATTAAATTAGTGCATAATAACCGCCAGAGGGGCTTTGCCAATGCCTTAAGAACAGGTTTTGAAAGCGCCTCGACAGAGCTCTTAGTGCCGGTGATGGGCGACCTCTGCGATGACTTAAGCACGATCAGGAAGATGTTGAGCAAGGCGGATGAAGGTTATGATATTATCTGCGGCTGCCGTTATATAAAAGGCGGCTCGCGGCTGGGCGGCTCAAAGGTCAAAGGATTCTTTTCTTCTTTTGTAGGCTGGACCCTGCACTATCTCTTATGGATACCCACGCATGATGTGGCTAATGCCTTTAAGATGTACAGGAAAAAAGTAATAGACGGTATTGATATCCAGGCTAAAGGTTTTGAGATATCCATGGAGATAGCGCTCAAGGGTTATTACGCCGGATTTAGGATAACCGAGGTGCCTACTGTCTGGAGGGAGAGGACTAAAGGCAAGTCCAGTTTTAAAATGTTAAGGCTCTTTCCTGATTATTTTAAGCTTTACCTTTGGGGGATCCTGAAGGCTTTATCCAGGTAAAAATATGCCGCTACTTTCAGTGATAGTCCCGGTTTATAACGAGGCAGGCACAATAAAGCAGATCTTAGAGAAGATCCGCTTAATGGCTATCGATAAAGAGATAATCGTAGTGGATGACGGCTCAAGCGACGGGACAGGGAAGGTTCTGCGGGAGCTTGAGAAGGATAGTATTAAAATCATCCATCATCCTACAAACAGGGGCAAGGGCGCGGCAGTATTAACCGGGTTGAGTAATGCTATTTCTGAATTCGTAATTATCCAAGATGCTGATCTGGAGTATGACCCGGCAGATTATTTAAAATTATTGGCAGCAATGCAGGAGGGCAATGCCGATATTATCCTGGGCGCAAGGTTTACCAGGGGATACCACGGGTTGAAGATCCATAAAATGGGTAATAGGTTCTTGACTACGCTGGTAAACTTACTTTTTAACGCGGATTTAAATGATTGTTTTACCTGCTATAAATTATTTCACAGGGAAACTATTAATAGGCTTGGTTTAAAATCTCAAGGCTTTGATATAGAGACAGAGATAGTCTCCAAGGCCCTGCGTAATAAACTGCGCATAAAAGAGGTCCCCATAACCTATCATCCGCGCAGTTATTCCGAAGGTAAGAAGATACGCATAAAAGACGGAGTAGAGGCAATATTCAGCATTATCAGCTGCCGTCTTTCTAGAGGGTAATATGCAAAAGGTTATTAAATCCTTAGATTTTATTATTAATTGGTCGATTGTGCTGTTGCCTTTTTCTATAGCTATCTCTTCTGCCCCGGCCAATGTTTTTACCGGTCTTTTGGTCGCAGCCTTTTTAGCTAAGCAGATTATCTTAAAAAAGCCGTTATTTTCCGGCACGCCGATAAATATACCACTATTAGCATTTTTTGTTGTTACCTGCCTGTCGCTAGTAAATTCCGTAAACTACAGGGATAGCATAAAAGGCGGAATATTGAGGCTCCTGCAGTATATCCTGGTATTTTTTATCGTGCTGCAGGAGGTAAAGGATAAAAAACATCTAATCAGGATCATCTTTTCTATCTTTGCCGGGCTGATGCTGATTTCTTTTGACGGGATCTGGCAGGTAGCCACAGGAAAGGATTTTATCAGGGGTTACCTGCCGGTGCTTAATATCGGACTACGGCGCGCCACTGCTTCTTTTAAGGACTCAAATCTGATGGGGATTTATCTGAGCGCATTCGCTCCCTTGGCCTTTGGGATGGCTATCTATTATTTTAAAAGCAAGAAAGCCATTCCTATATTCCTGGTAAGCTTCATCTCACTTATCGGCATAGCTCTGACCTATTCGCGGCCTACTTTACTCGCTACCTATATAGTCCTGTTTTTTTTAGGGGTAGCTAGCAAGAAAAAGACATTGATAATTATCCTTGTCGCTACAGCCTTTATAGCTCCTTTTATTCTGCCAAGCTCGGTTAAAAGATGGGCAAAGGAAATGGATTATAATCCCGTCAGATTTATGTGTAATGATGACAGGATTGCGGTATACCGCAATTCCTTGAATATGATAAAGGCGCATCCGTTCCTAGGCGTAGGCGCCAATAATTACATGAAGCAATATAAAGAATATAAAGATAAGGTAGAATACCGCAATATTATAACCCTGGATTACATGTACGCGCATAATAATTTTATCCATATGGCAGCAGAGCTAGGGCTGCTGGGCCTTTTAATATTTATCTGGGTTCTCTATAGGCTATTCAAAGAAAGCTCCAGGATTTATCGTTCTTTAAGCGATGGCTATCTTAAGATGCTGGCACTTGCG
>VGKF01000042.1 GCA_016867175.1 Candidatus Omnitrophota bacterium
TATTCTGCTCGGCAACTCCTACATTAAAAAACCTATCGGGGAATTTCTTGGCAAAGAGGCTGGTGCGCGTGGAACTGGATAGATCCGCATCCAAGACCACAATATCTTTGTTAATGCTGCCTAGTTCTACCAGGGTTTGACCGTAAATATCGCGTTGATAAAGTTGTTCTGCCATTATTCTAATTCCTTTAATGCCTTTTGGGCCTCTTCCTTAGTGGGCGCGCGGCCATGGAAATCTACTACATTCTCCATAAAAGAAACCCCCTTGCCTTTTATGGTATGTGCGATAATAACACTAGGCTTAGCTTTAGTCTGGGCTGCCTGCTGATAAGCAGCGAGGATCCCTCCGATATCGTGGCCGTTTATCTCTATGGTATGCCAACCGAATGCCTGCCACTTGGCTACCATCGGCTCAAGGCCCATGATATCTTTGGTCGCTCCGTCGATCTGAAAGCCATTATAATCAAGGATGGCGCAGAGGTTATCGCATTTATAGTGGGCAGCTGCCATAGCCGCCTCCCAGATATTCCCTTCCTGTATCTCTCCGTCACCCATAAGTATATAGACGCGGTAGTTTTGTTTATCCATTCTCGCCGCCAGGCTCATCCCTACGCCTACGGATAAACCCTGGCCAAGAGAGCCAGAGGCAACCTCTACTCCCGGTGTGCGCCTGTCAGGATGGCCCTGTAACATAGAGCCTAGCCGCCTTAAAGTAAGAAGTTCTTCTTTTGAAAAATAACCTGCCTCTGCCAAAACCGCATACCATAACGGACAACAATGCCCTTTAGACATATGGAACCTGTCTCTCTGCGGCCACTTAGGATCTTTGGGATTATGACGCAGGACCGTAAAAAACAAAGTAGTAGTTAGGTCCGCAGCAGAGAGGCTTCCTCCGGGGTGGCCTGAGCCTGCCTGCGCCAACATCTCTATAATAAGCCTGCGCACTAGCCGCGCCTTTTCTTCTAGCTCTTTTATCTTATTATCTACTGCTTCTGTATTGCCCATCGTTATTTATTAAGGCTGTCTAATTTCTCTCTTATTTTATCTTTACCGGGCTCTAATTTTAACAGCTTCTGCCAGTTGACCTTTACCTTTTCTATATTGCCAACCTTTAGATATACCTCCCCCAGGTGTTCATAGATAACCGGGTCCTCAAGAAGCGCGCTTGCCCTCTCCAGCTCTTTTATGGAATCTTCAAGCTTACCCTGCCTGAAATAAAGCCAGCCCAGGCTATCCACGTAGGCCCCGTTATCCGGGTCTATCTCCAGGGCCTTTTTAATCATCGCCTCTGCTGCATCCAGATTTTTATTCTCTTCAACATAAAGATAGCCCAGATAATTCAAGGCCTGGGCATAATCAGGCTTTAGCGCTAAGCTAGCCTCCAACTCCTTCTTGGCCTCCTGCCTATTATTTAACTCCTCATAGATATTAGCCAGATAAAAATGCGCCTGGTGGTCTTCAGGAGAAATCCCTAATACAAGCTTATAAACCTTCTCCGCCTCTTTAAACTTTTTCTGCTGCAGGTATAGTAACCCTAGGTCCTTATATATCTCTAAATTCCCAGGTTCGTTCTTTAAGGCGTTAGAGAGCGAAATTTCATACTCACTGATAGCCTGTTCGTTCTTATTCTGGAAGGAATAAATCAGCGCCAGCAGCATATGTGTTTCCACGGCATCCGGGTCCAGGCCCGTTGCCAGATTTAATTCCTCAGTTGCTTTATCCAATTCCTTATTTCTTATGTAAGCGCAAGCCAGGCCAAAATGCAAGCGGGGGTTCTTGCGATCTGCCCTTAAGGCCTCTTTGTATTCGCGTATAGCTTTAGGGATTTGGCCAGACTGTTCGTAAAAGCCGGCCATGATATAATGGCTTAAGGCTAGGGATGCCCTCTTATCTAATCCCCAGGCCCTGGAATTTAAGAGCAACGTGGCTATAAGACAAAGAAACGCCGCCTTAATAGACCTTTTGAATACAGGAGTCATTATAAATTAAGTTTTTTGCTGCTGGTAGGTTTTTAACCCCAGGCCCTCTTCTTCAGATGGCGAAGACGGCGACGCATCTTCTTCCTTTTATGGGTTTTTATCTTTTGTCTTTTTCTCTTTTTACCGCAAGGCATCCTGCCTCCTTCGCTAATAGATTACCTTATTCAAGGGATATTCGATTAACCCTTGCGCACCCGCCTTTTTTAATTGCGGTATCAAAATGCGCACCACCTTTTCATCGATTATAGTCTCTACAGCAAACCAACCGCGGTCCGATAGCCCGGAGACGGTCGGTTCCTTTAGCGCCGGAAGTATAGCGAGCACTTTTTTCAAGTCAGCCTCCCTGACATTCATCTTAAGGCCGACCTTCTCTTCGGCAGCAATAGCGCCCTTCAGCAGAAGGGCTATCTGGCCTATCTTGTTCTTCTTCCAAATATTTTCATAGGCTTTTTTATTGGCAATAAATTGAGTGGTAGACTCGATAATAGTGGCTATTTCGCGCAACTTATTTGCCCGAAGGCTGCTGCCTGTTTCCGTTAACTCAACGATTGCATCCACCAGGCCCGCGCTAACCTTTACCTCAGTAGCGCCCCAGCTAAATTCCACTTCCACATCCACTTTATTTTTTTTAAAATAGCCCTTAGTCACATTTACAAGTTCTGTAGCAATGCGTTTACCGGAGAGATCCTTTATCGATCTTATGCTGGAGCCCTCTGGCACAGCCAAGACCCACCTGACCTTATTTAAGCTTTGCTTGGCATAAATCAGGTCAGTAACCTTAGCCACGCCAGAGCCGTTCTCTGTCACCCAGTCATTACCGGTAATGCCGCAATCCAGGGCGCCATCCTCTACATACCTGGACATCTCCTGGGCGCGCAGCAATACCACCTGTATCTGGGGGTCGTTTATAGAAGGGAAATAGGAACGCTCGGAAGGAAGCGAGACTGCAAAGCCCGCCTTACGGAACATCTTAAAGGTCGCCTCCTGAAGGCTACCCTTAGGAAGCCCTAATTTTAGTATTTCATTTTTCATTTTTTAACTATCCTTTTCATTTGGAGAAAAACACCTCTTACCTTTACATGGTCTTTCATTATACAGAGTTTATAATATTTTGTAAAGAAAAAAAGGGTAGATTTTTGGTTGCAATATAAAAATTTTATCCTATAATAAATCTTTACACGGAAGGATAAAATGCTTAAACAATTACGCAATAAAAAGACCGCAAAAAAAATCTGGATCGTCCTGGCAATAATCATACTGCCGGCGTTTATACTCTGGGGTTCGGATAGCATAATAAAAAATAAAGGGGAACCTGGTTATGTGGGAAGCATTTTCGGCAAAAGAATTACCATTACGCAATATAAAGATGCCCTGGATGCTACCAGAAACCAGATGATCATACAATACGGAGAGGACCTTGCAGAGATACAAAAGAATATAAACCTGGAGTCAATGGCCTGGGAGAGGATCCTGCTTCTATCTGAGGCAAATAAAAGAAAGATAACGGTAGAAGATAAAGAAATAGTAGATCAGATCCAAGGCTACCCCTTCTTCCAAAGAAAGGGTAAGTTTGACAATACCATATACGACCAGATGATGCAATATGTCTTCCGCACGCAACCGCGTATCTTTGAAGAGCAAACCAGGGAGAATTTAAAACTTTCAAAGCTTTTTAAAGATGTAACCCGCGAAGTAAAATTATCCGAGAAGGGAATCGCCGACTCCTACCGTAAAAGCAACGAGCAGGTCAGCCTTTATTATATCGTCAGCCAATACAGTGATTTTCAAAAAGAGATCAACCCTTTCGAAGGAGGGCTGCGCGATTACTTTTCTAAAAATTCCCTCAAATTTAAACAGCCCCTCTCTTTCAACCTGGAATATGTAACGCTCGCGGCAGAGGGTCAGGACGAGAACGTAATAAAAGAACGGATAAAAAAGATATCCGCGCGTTTAGGCAAGAATGCTGATTTTGATAAGATTGCCAAGGAGCTCGGCCTTACCTCCAAAGAAACCGGCTTCTTCGGCCAGGCTGATGCCATACCCGGCATCGGCTGGTCTCCCCAGATACTGGCGCTGGTCTCTAAAGCTAAAGTCAAAGAGGTGCTGCCCTTTATTTATAGCGATAAAGACCACTATATAATAAGGCTAAAAGAAAGGAAAGAGCCGGCCATTCCTTATTATGAAGAGGTGAAAGATAAAGTCAGGGAGAGCTTCGTCAGAGAACAGGCCGAGGACCTGGCCAAGAAAAAGATAGAAAACTGCCTTAAAAAATTAAAGGAAGAATATAAGATACACCCGAAGGTCGTGAATTTCGAGAAAACCGCCAAGAACTTTGGCTTAAGAACAAACTACACCGACCTTTTTAAATACGGCAGCTATATAGAAGGAGTGGGTGCATCTGATACCTTCTGGACAATAGCGCAGAATTTAAAGGAAGAGGAATTCAGCGACGTAATTTATATGCCTTCTGGTTTTTATATTATAAAGCTGAAGTCAAGGGTAGCGGTAGACGAGAATAAGTTTAATGCGGAAAAGACAGATTTTAGCGAAAAGCTGCTGGACCAGAAAAGGACTGAGGTTTTTTACGCTTTTGTACTCGAGCTTAAGAAAAAGGCTCAGCTATTTTAATGCTAAGATACCTTGATACTGTTGACCGGGCACTGTTCAGCTACTTCTTTTAAGTCATGCATACCGCAGAACTGAGCCTTAACATGGGCAATACCGTCACCCTGCACCTGGAAAACCTCGGGACAGGACTGTTCGCATAAACCGCAACCCACGCAAGTAGAAGCATCCACGCTTACTTTAGACATTATCTTCCTCCTCAGAATATGTGGACGTTTCTATTTTTTATAAAATAGAAACGTCCACATTTTTCGTCCCCATTTTTGTTAATAGACTTACCTCTCCAATAAGTTCTCGAATATCTCTTCGTGCTCTACCTCTTCAGAGAGGATATGCGTTACCAACTGATATGTGACATTATCCTTACCGAATGCCTTTTTAGCAATCTTATTATAAGCTTCTATTGCCCCCGCTTCTGCCTCGGTAACTATGCGGATTATCCTGTTCACATCTGCGCTGTTCTTAGGAGGCATCATATAAGGCGCATTGGCATTCTTTTCCAGCTCCATAGGGTTGGCTATGGGTAGGCCGCCTAATTTTATAATCAGGTCTGCTACCTCTTGCGCATGCTCCAGCTCATCCTTGGCAAGCTTATTTAGAAACTCCTGTATATCTTCATAGCCCCTGCCTGAGACGGTCTGCGCCATATACCAGTAAAGATAAAATGCCAACCACTCGTCAGCGTATGCCTTATTGAGGTCTTTGACCAGGTCCTTTAAACTCAGTTCTACAATTGCCCTTGCCTGTTTACCCATGGCAACCCCCTTTTTTAGCTACCTGTTTGGCTTTCAGCCTTCAGGTTATATTTCTTGATATTATTATCCGCAATCTCTTGTATCTTAGCCAGCTCTTGCGGGTTATTTAAAAGATGCTTGAACCTGCCTTGCGTTTTAAGATACTCCTGGACCGGCTTAGGCTGGATCTGACGGGCCCCTGTAAGTTTTCCATATTCATATTCGATCAAGGGATAAAGCCCGGTATCTACCGCAAGCTTTCCTACCTGAATAGTAAGCCCTGGTTCATGGCGCCATCCTAAAGGACAAGGCACATGTATCTGCAAATACTTAGGCCCTTTAATTGCTATTGCCTTTTTTACCTTGCGTTGCAGGTCCTGGGTTAATCCCACTGAGCAGGTAGCTACATAAGGGATGCCGTGTGCCATGGCAATCTCAGGCATGGGTTTTTTAGGACGGATATTCCCTAAGGATTGAGCGCCCAAAGGGCTGGTGGTAGTATTGCTGTCAAAAGGAGTTAGGCCGCTGCGCTGTATGCCGGTATTCATATAGGCCTCATTATCGTAGCAGACATAGAGGATATCGTGGCCGCGCTCAAGCATCCCGGATAATGCCTGTAATCCTATATCCGCGGTTCCGCCGTCTCCTGCCTGGGCAATTACATTAATACTATCCTTCTTACCCAGATATTTAAGGGCGCCTTCAACGCCTGATGCTACTGCAGCGGCATTTTCAAATAAGGAGTGTATCCAGGGTACGCCCCAGGCAGTCTCCGGATATTTAGTGGAAAAAACCTCAAGGCATCCCGTATTATTTACAACGATAGTGTTAGCTCCGGCTGCCTCAATTACCAGCCGCGCAGCCAAGGACTGGCCGCAACCTGCGCAGGCAGTATGCCCCGAGGAAAATAAAGGTTCATTACTCATAACTCTCCCTTAACAACTCCGGCTTCAAATCAATGAATTCACAAGGCCTCTCTTTGTTAGTCAAAAGGCTGAATACCTCTTTTATCGAATCCTTGGTAATATCACGGCCTCCCAGTCCGGCTACAAAACTGCTTATTATCTTGGGGGCTTTCTTCTTAGCAAAGAAGGCTGCCTTTATCTCCACTGCTAAAGGTGCATAAGAGCCTAACGAGACAGATTTATCCAATATTGCTACCTTGGGTATATCTTTTAAGGCATCGAAGACCGCGGCAGCAGGAAAAGGCCTAAAAGAGGTAATTTTAACTAAGCCTACCTTTTTACCCTTGGCACGCAGCTCATCCACTACCTCCTTAATTGTGCCGCAAACAGAACCCATGGACACAATTACGCGCTCTGCATCTTTTGTGCGGTACTCTTCAAGCAGCCCATTATAATTACGGCCGAAGACTTTGGCAAATTCAGCAGTAACCTTAGGGATAAAAGTCAGGGCATCCTTCATAGTATCATGGATGGCGTAGCGGGTCTCGGTGTAATAATCCGGGTCAGCCAAGAGCCCCATACTGATAGGATTCTCTACATCAAGCTTATAGAGCGGCTTATAGCTAGGTAAAAATTTATCTACCTCCTGCTGCTGAGGCATATCTACAACCTCTATGCCATGGGTAAGGATAAAACCGTCCATGCAGACCATTACCGGAAGCATCATGGATTTGTCTTCGCTTATTCTATAACCGATTAAATGCAGGTCAACTGCCTCCTGTATATCTTCGGCATAAAGCTGAATCCAGCCGCTGTCTCTAAGCGATATGGAATCCTGCTGGTCATTCCAGATATTAATGGGCGCAGATATGGCGCGGTTGGCGCAGGTCAAAACTAAAGGCAGTCGCATCCCGGCGATATTAAAGATAACCTCCGCCATA
>VGKF01000043.1 GCA_016867175.1 Candidatus Omnitrophota bacterium
CTGAGCGAAGCGAAGGACCTTAGTGGTAATGCCGGTATTATTCATTGATAAGTAGATTATGGCGGCGTAACTCAGCCTGATAGAGTAGTCGGCTCATACCCGATTTGTCAGAGGTTTAAATCCTCTCGCCGCCACCAGCTATTTCAAAATCAGTATTATTGTGGCAGAAAAATGGTATTTTAAGACTACCAGTCTGATCATTCTTTTTATCTCCATAGGGCCGTTTGCCCTGCCTTTCCTCTGGTTAAATCCTCATATCAGCCACAGAAAAAAAATTAACATTACCATCATTATCGCTATTATCAGTATTATTCTAGGGATACAAGTAGCTAATTCCCTGCGCTCAATAATCAGGTATTACGATATAATTATTAATCGGCCCCTAAACTAAAAAATGATTATAAATAAAGTAAAAGAGGCTATAAAAAGATACGGCCTGATTAATCCTAAAGATAAAATAATAGTAGGCGTATCCGGAGGGCCTGATTCAGTAGCCTTGTTGTATTTATTAAATTCTCTCAGGCAAGATTTAAAGATCAGCCTGCATATCGCACATCTGGATCACATGTTAAGAAAGGATTCTCCGAAAGACAGAAAATTCGTAGAAGGCCTGGCTAAAAAATTAAAGATTCCTATAACCTCAGCCGCCATTAATGTGGCTGCTTTAATTAAGCGCGGTTCTCCGGAGGAGATCGCGCGCAATGTTCGCTTGGGCTTTCTCTTTAGGGTGGCCAGGCAGAACAAGGCGCGTAAGATTGCCCTGGCGCACAACTTTGATGACCAGGCTGAGACTGTGCTCATGCGTATCCTGCGTGGCGCTGGCTTGTACGGGTTATCGGGAATTTTACCTAAAAAAGATATTTCCGGGTTTATGATTATCAGGCCGCTCATTGAAACCAGGCGTTCTGATATAGAGGCTTTTTTAAAGAGGAAAAGGATTAAGCCGCGCATAGATAAGACTAATCTTCAGAACGTATATTTTAGAAATAAGCTGCGTAACTGTCTCTTACCTCTCCTTGAGAAGAGGTATAATAAGAATATCAAGGAGGTCTTGGGGAATATGGCTTCCAGCATCGCCCTCGATTACGATTATTTACAAAAAAGCGCTGATGCGCTAATGAGGCGCATGGGAAGCAGGATTGACCTAAAAAAGTTTATTAAGTTACATCCGGCAATGCAGAGGCTTATCCTGCGCCTTCAGATTGCGTATTTAAAAGGAGATACGCGCAGACTAAACTTCCAGCATATCAAGGAGATAGAAGCGTTAATCTCCAACCGCCCCCGCGGCTCTATAGTCGACCTGCCTCGAAACATCTCCGTAATTAAGAAGAAGAATTCCCTCTTAATCTATCGCAGGAAACATTAAGAAATACTTGATTTTATAAGCATTTAAATATATAATAAAAATTCTAACTGATTTTGTAACTTAATTATTTAGCTACGCTTAACTATGAAAGGAAGTCATAAAATGGCAGGCGATAATATTCCTAAACCTAATAAAAACAACATATTCAGGCGTTTCCCCTGGTTCTGGCTTTTTGGGATAATTATATTCTATCTACTGATAAGCTCGGTAAATGTTTCAGTAAATGGCATCCCTAAGGAGATGACTTATAAAATCCTCAAGGATTCTCCGGATAAGATTAAAACAGTGACAAAGAGAGAGATTTTGCTGGAGGGCGAATTAAGCGATGGTTCCAAGTTCTTTGTGAATATCCCGGATAACGACCCGGAATTGCTGAATCTGATGCGACAGAACCTGCGGCGTTTTGAAGTCAAGCCCGCGCGCACCTTATGGGCAAACCTTTTTTATTCTTTGGGGCCGGTAGTTTTATTGATATTCTTCTGGTGGATGATGGCCCATCGCGGCGAACAGCTGGGGAACCGCGTTATGGGCTTTGGGAAAATGAAGCCAAAAATACACAGCGATAAAGAAGGAGAGAAGGTTACTTTTAATGATGTGGCAGGGGTAGATGAGGCTAAGGAGGAGCTGCAGGAGGTCATTGAATTTTTGAAGGATCCTAAGAAATTTCAAAAGCTGGGAGGCAAGATCCCTAAGGGCGTTTTATTAGTCGGCCCTCCTGGTTGCGGAAAGACCTTGATAGCCAGGGCAGTGGCAGGAGAGGCAGGCGTGCCTTTTTTCTCTATCAGCGGCTCTGATTTTGTAGAGATGTTTGTAGGCGTGGGCGCATCAAGGGTGCGCGACCTCTTTGACCAGGGCAGGCGCGCTGCCAAGACCTCTGGCAAGGGCGCAATTATTTTTATCGATGAGATCGATGCTGTGGGCCGTTTGCGTTTTTCCGGTATCGGCGGAGGGCATGATGAAAGAGAGCAGACCCTTAATGCCCTCTTAGTTGAGATGGACGGTTTCGCGACAGAGCAGGGCCTGATACTTGTTGCCGCCACTAACAGGCCGGATACCTTAGACCCGGCGCTACTTAGGCCGGGAAGGTTTGACCGTAATATCGTGGTTAACCTTCCGGATATAAAAGGCAGAGAGGAGATATTAAAGGTTCATACGCGTAAGATTAAACTTGCCGCTTCGGTAGATTTAAAATCTATTGCCAGCCAAACCCCGGGTTTTTCCGGAGCGGATATTGCAAATCTATGCAATGAAGCAGCGCTCCTGGCCGCCAGGTATAGCAAAGAAACTGTGGAGATGGTCGATTTTGAAAAATCAGTCGAAAGAGTGCTGATGGGGCCGGAGAAGAAGAGCCATATCATATCTAAAAGGGAAAAAGAGATTACCGCGCTGCATGAATCAGGGCATGCGTTATTATCCCTACTTCTGCCGGAGGTTAACACCTTAAAGAAGGTTTCCATAATACCCAGGGGCTTGGCAGGAGGCTATACCTTTACCCCGCCGTTAGAAGACAGGCATTACTGGGTAAAGAGAGAGTTGGTTGCCGAGATTGCGCTGATGTTAGGAGGCAGGGCCTCAGAAGAGATAAACTTAGGCGAGGTGACTACCGGAGCTCAGAATGACCTTGAGATGGCCACGCAGATGGCCAGGCGCATGGTCACGCAGTTTGGGATGTCCGATAAGCTGGGTAATGTTACCCTGGGCAGAAGAGAAGGCCTCGTGTTCCTCGGCCGCGATATTATGGAAGAGAAGAATTATAGCGAAGAGACTGCCAGGGTTATTGATGAAGAGGTCAAAAAGATCATTGAAGAATCATACGTAAAAGCTAAAGGCCTCTTGCAGGCAAACTTAGAAAAGTTAAAACTCTTATCCAATACCCTTTTAGAAAAAGAGGTTTTAGGCGGGGAAGAAGTAAAAAAACTCCTCAGTATAGATAAAAAGGACTACGTTTAGAGATAGCGATGATGAGCATCCTGGAAGCGGGCAATCCTAAAAACATAGAGCAGCTGATGCGCCAGATCAGGGTGGATAGCTACGGTATAAAGATTATGCTGCCCAAGGCTATTACGCATTTAATAAGATTAAACCCTATTTCTAATATCGCAGCCAATATCCTAAAACAAGAGATGCTTTCTTTAGGGGCTGATGCGGCAATTGCCAGGGGTGCCTTAACCGGTAAGGCCAAAAAGAGCGGCTGCCTGATCATGGGCAATATGGCGCAATTCAATAGGCTTAGAGAAAAACTAAAAAAGCAGCCATTCGGCTTAAGCAGCCTGGCAGTTGAGCTATTGCAAACCCTAGCCAATTACCAAAAAGATAAATTTAACCTTAACTTAGGCAGGAGCAAGCTTTCGCTGGGAGCCCGCAGCCGCATTATGGCCGTGGTAAATCTTACCCCTGATTCTTTTAGCGGAGACGGCCTATATCCTAAATTTCGCAAGGAATATATAATAAAGTACGTAGAGAATATGGTGCGGGATGGCGCGGATATTATAGATATAGGCGCAGAATCTTCCCGACCAGGGGCTAGTAAGATTTCACTTGAGGAAGAATTATCCAGGGCAATACCCTTGATTAAAATATTGGCAAAAAAAATAAAAATCCCTATATCAATAGATACTTATAAACCAGAAGTCGCAAGGCAGGCCTTGGATAATGGGGCAGTTATGGTTAATGATATTACCGGCCTCTCTGATGCCAAGATGGCTAAGTTAGTTGCGCAATATAAGGCAGCTGTGGTAATTATGCATATGAAAGGAAAACCAAAAAATATGCAGCTTAATCCGCAATATCAGGATGTGGCCGCAGAGATCATAGATTTTCTGGATAAGGCAATAAAGAAGGCTGTTACTTTAGGGGTTGAAGAGGGTAAGATTATTATTGACCCCGGGATAGGTTTTGGCAAGGCCCTTGAGCATAACTTGGAGATTTTAAAGAGGCTAGCTGAATTTAAGGTTTTGGGCAGGCCCATACTCATAGGCACTTCCAGGAAATCTTTTATCGGTAAGATATTGGACTTAAAGCCCCAGGAGAGGATTTTCGGGACGGTCTCAAGCTGTGTCTTAGCGGCAGGCAAGGGCGCGCATATATTACGAGTTCACGACGTAAGAGAGGTAAGGCAGGCGCTGGATATTTTCGACAGCATAAATAATAGGGGATGAGTGTATTTAATCTACTAATAATCAGCAAGCCGGTCACAGAAGTATTGATACCGGCGGTATTGATCTGGTTTTATGTACGGGGAGGGATAAATAGGTTTAATTAAACGATGGCAACCCTGGGCGTGAATATAGATCATGTAGCTACTTTAAGGCAGGCGCGGGGAGGCTTTGAGCCAGAGCCTTTATTTGCTGCCCTGCTCGTACAGTCAGCAGGCGCAGAGAGCGTAGTAGTACACCTGCGAGAGGACCGCAGGCATATAAAAGAGAGGGATCTTTATCTTTTAAAAGAGCTGGTAAAGGTAAAATTAAACCTGGAGATGTCTGTCCAGGAGGATATAGTAGCCATTGCCTGCAAGGTAAAGCCGGATCAGGCGACACTCGTCCCGGAGAAGAGGAAAGAATTGACTACAGAAGGCGGGATAGATGTTTTATCTGGTTTTAAAAAGATAAAGCAAGTTGTAGAAAGGCTCAAGAGAGAAAAGATTGCGGTCAGTCTTTTTATAGACCCTGATATAAAACAGATAGCCGCGGCCAAGAAGTCAGGGGTGGCTATGATAGAGTTACATACCGGTCGCTACTCTTTGGCTACAAATCAAAATGAGCAAGACAGGCATTTTAGGAAACTAGAGGCAGCAGCGCGTTATGCCAAGAGTAAAAATTTACGCGTCTTTGCCGGGCATGGCCTCAATTACTGTAATGCCTCCAGGGTTTCCGGGATTAAGGATATGGAAGAGCTTAATATAGGACACTCTATTATCTCGCGAGCGGTATTCGTGGGTCTAGGGCAGGCAATAAGAGAGATGAAGGCCCTGATAAAATGATTATCGGAACAGGCGTGGATATAATCGAGGTAAGGCGGCTGCGCCAGGCAGTAGAGAAGTGGGGTAAGAGTTTCCTGGAGCGCGTTTTTACCAAAGAGGAATTAGAGAGCGCAAGAAATCGCTCCGGCCTCTATCAGCATCTTGCCGGAAGGTTTGCTGCCAAGGAGGCGGTTTTTAAGGCCTTGGGAGATAGCGGGCTTACCTGGAAGGATGTCCAGATCTTAAATACTGAAGAAGGCAGGCCGCGCTGCGTGCTTTTGCGCAATAAAGACAGAAAAAAAGAAGTTCATGTGTCTATTTCGCATGTAAAAAACTATGCGGTTGCCAACGCCATTATTACACAGAAGGCCTGATTCAAATAAAGGCGATTTCGGCCATATATTTATTTTAGCGGGTTGCGCCAGATTTTCAGGGGCTGCGGTGTTATCTTCCTGGGCTGCGATGCGCGCAGGATCGGGCCTTGTGACTTTAGGCATACCTAAAGGATTAAATAACGCGATAATAAAGATAAAGCCTCTGGAGGTGATGACCTTACCCCTGCCAGAGACGATGCAGGGTTCGTTAAGCCTAAGCGCCCATAAAAAAATAAAAGATTTTTTAAAGAATATCGATGTCCTGTTAATAGGGCCGGGCCTAAGCATTGATAGATCCACGCAAGGCCTAGTAAGAAAAGTTATTAGCTCTTTTGATAAATCTCTGGTAATTGATGCCGATGGCTTGAATGCGCTTGCTGGAAATCATAGAGAATTAAAATTAGCCGTTAAGAAGGCAAAGAATCTGGTAATTACCCCCCATCCAGGGGAGATGAGCAGGCTTTTAGGCGTAAGCGTAAAAACAGTGCAAGCTAAAAGAGAAGAGCTGGCTAAAAAGTTTGCAAAGGATAGCGGGGCTACCGTAGCATTAAAAGGTTTCCATACGCTGGTTGTCAGCCCGAAAGGCAAACTATATGTAAATAAGACCGGGAACCCCGGGATGAGCACGGCAGGAAGCGGCGATGTTCTTGCCGGTATGATAGCCTCGTTTTTAGGCCAGGGATTAGATGGTTTTTCTGCCGCGAAATACGCGGTTTATCTGCATGGATTAGCAGGAGACCTTGCTGCGGAAGAAAAAACGCAGGCAGGGATGCTCGCTTCTGATATAATAGAGGAAATTCCTGAGGCGATTAAAAAGAGTAATTAAATGGCTATTACTAAACAAATATGAATCAAGGTTTGATTTGCTTGAAAAATAGATTTGCTGGCGTAGCTCAGTTGGTAGAGCTCCTCACTTGTAATGAGGAGGTCGCCCGTTCAATTCGGGCCGCCAGCTTTGAAAAGTTTTGGACAGGTACCCAAGTGGCCAAAGGGGGCAGACTGTACAAAAGCAGCCTCCTGTTGAAAAGCAGGATGGAAAAGTAGGTGAATTCAGGGAACCCCTTGGTTTAGTTTCATCAAGGGCAATCCTGAGCCAAGTCCCTCTGTTTTCTTGCGAAAGCAAGAAGAGGGAAAGGTGCAGAGACTAAGCGCCTACTACCTACAGCGAAAGCTACGGTAAAGAGATAGTCCAAGCCTCGGGGTAACCCGAGGGCACTTGAAATCTGTTGCACTTGTGCTTCAGAGGTTCGAATCCTCTCCTGTCCACCATTTTTGCAGCACCCGACGCTATCGGATGCGTCGGTGCGCGCTAGGTAGCGCGGGAGTAGTTCAGTGGTAGAACAATAGCCTTCCAAGCTATATATGGGGGTTCGATTCCCCTCTCCCGCTTTAATGAAGCCACAGCTTATGGAGCGACAGCGAACATAAGTTGTTGGCTGAATTAATCCCTTACAGAATACTTAA
>VGKF01000044.1 GCA_016867175.1 Candidatus Omnitrophota bacterium
TAATATAGTGGGCGTGCCCAAAACAATAGATAATGATCTTTCTTGCACTGATTATACATTTGGTTTTGATACGGCGCTGAATACGGCTACGGAGTGTATTGACAAGCTGCATACTACCGCAGAGAGCCACCATCGCATTATCGTGGTTGAGGTTATGGGAAGGCATGCCGGATGGATCGCTATCGAGTCTGGTATTGCCGGAGGCGCGGATGTAATCTTGATACCGGAGATACCCGTGGATATTGAGGAGGTTTGCGAGATTATCAAGAAAAGGCATAACCGCGGCAAGACCTTTAGCATTGTAGTCGTAGCTGAAGGCGCCCAATTTAAAGAGGGCACATTTGTAACGCAAGAGCAAAAACTCGATGAATTTGGCCACGTAAGGCTAGGAGGAATGGGTGAGATTTTAGGCCAGGAAATAGGAAAGAGGACCGGCTATGAAACCAGAGTCAGTGTCTTAGGCCACATACAAAGAGGCGGCACGCCCTCTGCCTTTGACAGGGTTCTGGGGACAAGGTTTGGGGTTAAGGCGATGGAGCTGGTAATCAATAAAAAATTTGGCAGGATGGTAGCCCTGGCTGGAAACAAGGTTATTGATGTAGGGATAGAGGATGCCGTAGCTGCCTTAAAAACAGTAGATATGGAACTCTATGAAATAGCTAAAGTTTTTTTTAGCTAAACCATAAAAGGGAAAGGCCATGAGAGATAAAGTAAAGGATATACTTTTAGAGAGCATTCAGGTAAAAGAGGAATTACTGCGTAAGCATGTTGGCCAGATCATGGGAATAACCAACTTAATTAAAGAGGCCTTGAAGTCTAAGGGTAAGGTTATCCTTTTTGGCAATGGCGGCTCAGCCAGCGATAGCCAGCATATTGCTGCTGAGCTTATAGGCAGATTTAAGAAAGACAGGCCTGCGCTTGCCGCTATCGCGCTGACTACCAATACCTCAGTGCTCACCTCGCTTGCCAATGATTACGGCTACGAGACAGTCTTCTCAAGGCAGATAGAGGCGTTGGCAGGAAAAAACGATATCGCTATCGGCATCTCTACCAGCGGTAAGGCTAAGAATGTGGCAGCTGGAATACGCCAGGCTAAAAAGATGGGCATAAAGACTATAGCCCTCACGGGAAGCGACGGAGGAGAGCTGGCTAAATTAGCAGATCTATCCCTAGTGGTTCCTTCTTTGGTTACGGCCAGGATACAGGAGGCGCACATCACTATCGGCCATATTATCTGCGAGCTAATAGAGGAGGCGCTTTGTTAAATAGCAAGCTCAAAAACCTACCTAGCTTAAAAATAATCTCTTCTCAATTAAAGAAAAAAGGCAAAAGAATAGTCTTTACTAATGGCTGCTTTGACCTCTTGCATTTCGGACATGTTAACTATCTTCATCAGGCAAAAAAGAGGGGGGATATACTGGTGGTAGGAGTTAACTCCGATAGGTCCGTAAAAAGGATAAAGGGCAAGAACCGCCCGATTATAGACGAGAAGAACAGGCTTAGCGTTATCGCAGCCCTGGAGAGCGTAGATTATGTAGTTTTATTTAACGAAGATACGCCGCTTAATCTAATAAAAGCACTGCGGCCGGATATTTTGGTTAAGGGCGCTGATTGGGATAAAAAAGATATAGTGGGCGGGGATTTCGTTTCTAGTTACGGCGGCAGGGTAATGAATATAAAATTGTCTAAAGGGTATTCCACCACAGAGATCATAAGAAAAATTGCCAAAACATTCCAAGGATACAGGTATTAAAAGGATTATCGACGCAAATATAAACCGGGCAAAAGAAGGCCTGCGGGTCTGCGAAGAAATAGCCAGGTTTATTTTGAACAGCCATAGCCTTACTGCGGAGTTTAAGAAGTTAAGGCACCGCATAGATTATCTAATCAGGCAGGAAGGGTCTTTTAAAAATTTTATCAAGTGCAGGGACAGCCTCAATGATACGGGTAGGCTAATATATGCCCAGGAACTTAAACGAAAGGGGTGCGGCGATATATTCTTCGCAAATATTCAGCGCGCAAAAGAATCAATAAGGGTCTTAGAAGAGTTTAGCAAATTAACGCATAAGTCAACAGCCATAAGCTTTAAAAGAATCAGGTACGCTATCTACGAACTGGAAAAGAAAACCGCTAGCAGGTTATTAAATGACGCAACTGGAATACGCCAAAGACAATAAACTTACCCCCCTTGTCAAAAAAATTGCCGAAACTGAGGGCATCTTACCCAGCAAGCTCCTGAAATATATCAGGGAAGGTTTGGTGGTTATCCCGCTTAACTTAAAGCGCAGCAACATAAAGAAGCCCTGCGCCATAGGCTATTCTTTGCGCACTAAGGTTAATGCAAACCTAGGGACCTCTACCGATAAGCTAAGCCTAAGCAAAGAGTTAGAAAAATTAAAGATAGCTGTAAAATACGGGGCTGATACTGTTATGGATCTAAGTGTAGGCCCTGCTATAAAAAAAGTAAGAAGTCAGATATTAAGGCAATCCCCGATACCTGTGGGCACAGTACCTATATATGAGCTGGCTGTAGGGGCCCAGCAAAGTAGGGGGGATTTCTTAAGTTTTGATGCGGATAGTATGTTGGGCGTCCTAGAAGGACAGGCCAGGGAAGGGGTTGATTTTTTTACTGTGCATTGCGGAGTGACCAGGAGCTCGCTTGCTGCGCTAGAAAAACAAAAAAGGATTATGGGGATTGTCTCCAGGGGAGGGGCGATTTTAGCTAGCTGGATAAGCCGCCATAAACAAGAGAATCCTTTCTATCGATATTTCGATCAGATTCTTGAGATTGCCAATAGATACGATGTGACTTTGAGCCTGGGAGATGGTTTAAGGCCGGGGTCAATTTGTGATGCTACGGATAAGGCGCAATTGGCCGAGCTTAAAATATTGGGTGATTTAGCCTTACGGGCAAGAAGAAAGAATGTGCAGGTAATGATCGAGGGCCCCGGGCATATCCCCCTAGACCAGATTGAAAAGAATATAGCCCTAGAAAAAAAACTCTGTCATAGGGCGCCTTTTTATGTCTTGGGGCCGTTAGTTACTGATGTGGCAGCAGGTTATGATCATATTACCTCTGCCATAGGGGGTGCTTTGGCAGCAAGCTTCGGCGCTGATTTCCTATGCTATGTAACTGCCTCGGAACACCTGCGCCATCCTTCAGTAGAAGATGTAAGGGAAGGCGTAATCGCCTCTAGGATAGCAGCGCACGCAGCGGATATAGTCAAAAGGGTTAAATCAGCTAAAGACTGGGATAAACAGATGTCTCTGGCCCGTAAAAGGCGTGATTGGAAAAAACAGATAAAACTTTCAATGGACCCGGATAAGGCAGGCCTCTATAGGCAGCATTCTAGGCCTAAGGTATCTAAAGTCTGCACCATGTGCGGGCAGTATTGTTCTATTAAATTAATGCAGGAGCGTGGTGTTTCTGCTTGAAAAATATGCGGGTGTAATTCAGTGGTAGAATGGCAGCTTCCCAAGCTGTCTATGGCGGTTCGATTCCGCTCACCCGCTTTAATGAGCAGACGCCTTACGAAGCACGAAGTGCGACGTAAGGCGTAGCCTCCGAAGGAGGCGTCTGCGAATTTATCCCCACGTTTAATACTTTTTTAGCTTTACCAAAAAAGTATTGTGGGGATATCAGTTATCTTAAAATATGCTTAAAACAGTATTTATCTTTCTTTTGCCTCTTCTGACACTTCTTGGCTGCGCCAGCGCTCCTCTGATTACTCCTGTCAAGATGGACCCTGGTATGCCTGGCATCTATCATCGCGTAGAAAAAAGTCAGACCCTTTGGAGGATCTCCAAGATATACAACCTGGATATCGACGAACTGATCAATGTTAATCGCCTACCAGATGCTACTAAACTAGAGGTAGGGCAATTAATATTTATACCGCAGCGCAGGCAGGCCCAGGCATCTTATAGCTACTCAGGCAGCGAAGATTTCATTTGGCCGTTGAAGGGGAGGGTCATTACTGGCTTCGGAGCAAATAGCGATAACACTATAAATAAAGGCCTTAATATACAGCCGCGTAGCAGCTCTGCTGTGCTTGCCTCGCGTAGCGGTAAGGTAGTCTTTCGCAGCCAAGACTTTATGTCATACGGTAAGACTATTATCATCGAACATGTAGACGGATTTAGTACTGTCTATGCCAGAAACACAGAATTATTAGCCAACCTTGGCGACCAGGTACAGAAAGGGCAGGCTATTGCCAAGATTGATTCTGGCTACCTGCATTTTGAGATAAGGAAAGGCTACAGCGCGCAAAATCCTTATTTTTATCTACCATGATAAAAGATAATTTCTTTGGCCGTAATAGCTATTTAGATATTCTAAAGAAACGTATGCTTGATTTAAAATACGGCTACCGTCAGAATATAGCCATTATTGGAGATGAACTGGTAGGCAAAACCTCCATCATATTCAAATTGTTGGACAGTTTCTATGATCCCCATATCGTAACCGTATATCTTGAAGTAAGGCCGGAGCCGTGCGCATCCTTTGTCAGGAGATTCATCGCGGTACTCCTATATAACTTTCTCGGTAATAGCGGAATACCCCTCAAAGAAGACTTGGACTTTCTAATTAATAAATCCTCAAGTTTTATACCTAAAACAACGGAAAAAATACGGTTGATTTTAAGCTACCTAGAAAAAAGAAAAAAGGTTAACCTGTTTTCTGAGCTTTTGTCTTTATCTGAATCGGTCAATCAGGAAAGTGGAAAGTTTTGCGTGATTATATTCGATGAATTCCATAATCTTGAGATTGCCGGATTTAAAAACCTGTACGGAGAATGGTCTAAGCTTTTAATCTTGCAGAAGAATACAATGTATATCCTGACCAGCTCTCTAAAATTCCACGCCAAGGCAATACTGGCTAAAAATTTATCATTGCTCTTCGGTAATTTTGAAATTGTAACGGTTGAGCCGTTCGATATAAAGACCAGCGAATGTTATCTGGAACAAAGACTATCCGGATTGAATTTAAACAGCGGCCTGAATAACTTTATTGTGCATTTTACAGGAGGATACCCATTTTATCTAGAGTTAGTAACCTCGGCCTTATTAAGTTCTAAAGTCACTAATTTAAGCCTGGCAGATATATTAGAGGAACAACTCTTTGCCCCCTCCGGCATATTACACCAGAAGTTTTCTAACTACCTGAAGCGTTTTCTGGATAATGCTAATAGCCAGGACTATATTTCGATACTTTATCTGATTTCCAGCGGACATAATAAATTGAAGGAAATTGCCCACCTCTTGCATAAGACTAAGAGGGAGCTATCGTTCAGGATAAATCACCTTCTGGAATGCGATACTATTACAAAAAACGGTGAATTCCTGGTAATAAACGACCGGGTTTTAGGTTTTTGGCTTAAGTTTGTCTATCAGGAAAAGTTAAATTCCCTTACTTTCGATGCAAAAAATCAAAAGGCGCTCTTCCGCGATAAGATCGAAGGAATGATAGAAGAATTTTTAGCCAGCGCCAGGAGGCCCATAGCGGAAAGGATGATAGAGCTGCTTCGCCTTTTTGATGACGATATGATACAGATAGAGAAGAAGCGCTTAAGGCTCCTGCATTTTAGGGAGATAAAACCATTGGAATTCAAACACAGGGATTTAAGAGACGGGCTAATCGGCCGCTCGCAAGATGGCCTATGGATAATTGCGCTTAAATACGACCTGTTAAATGAAGATGATATAGTAGAATTTTCACGGGAATGCAAGAAGTACCGTAATAAGACGCAGAGGAAGATTATTGTCGCCCTACGTGATATTGATGCCAACGCCAGGCTTAAGGCTATGGAAGAAAAAATCTTGACCTGGGACCTAAGCAGCCTGAATCAGCTTTTTGATATTTTTTCTAAACCAAGGGTCATAGTATGAGAATAGGGGTAATTTCAGATACGCATATAACTGCTAAATCGGGGGGGCTGCCCTTGACAGTATTAGAAGCCTTTAAAAACGTGGATATGATAATTCATGCCGGGGATATGGTAGACTTGGCGGTACTGGAAGAATTAAAAGCCTCCTGCGCCCAGGTAAAGGCAGTCTGGGGCAATATGGACCCTTATGAAGTCAGGGCCAAGTTTCCGGAAAAAGAGATCATCGAAGTGCAGGGGCATCGTATCGGGATTATACACGGATGGGGCCATCCCAAAGGATTGATTGAGGTTATTTCAGAGGCATTTAAGGATGACAATGTAGAGATAGTTATATTCGGGCATTCGCATAGACCGGTTAATCAAAAGAGTGGCGGGATTATTTTTTTCAACCCAGGCAGCCCTACGGATAAACTCTTTACGGATTATAATTCTTACGGCATAATAGAAATCAGCGATAAGATAAACGCCACAATCGTTAAGCTATAAGATGGACAGGCTTTGGGCTCCCTGGAGGATAAAATATGTAAGCCAAAAAAAACAGAAAGGCTGTATATTCTGTTCGGCTTTAAAATCGAGGGAACCGAAGATAAAGGACTACTTGATTTTTAAAAGCCGCTACTCTTTTGCCATGCTCAACATATTTCCTTATAACAACGGTCATATTCTGGTATCGCCAAAAAGGCATGTGCGTGAATTATCGCTTCTGGAAGATGACGAGGTAATAGACCTCGTTAAATCTATAAATAAAACCAAGAAAATTTTAACTAAGGTTTTAAAGCCGCAAGGCTTTAATATCGGCATTAATCTGGGCAGGGTGGCAGGGGCTGGGGTTATTGGTCATCTGCATGTCCATATCCTGCCGCGCTGGAGCGGAGATACTAATTTTATGCCAACCCTAAGCGGGGTAAAGGTTATTTCGCAGTCTCTGCAGGAATTACATAAAATCATCAAGGGTAAATTATGTTAAGCCAGGATCTGATTAAGGAAGCTGAAAATAAGCTGCTTGCCCCTTATGCTATGAAAAGCCACGAGAGCCGAGGCAGGGCCTATCCTGAGAAAGAGCATCCTTATCGTTCAGCCTACCAGAGAGACCGGGACCGTATCATACATTGCGCTGCCTTCAGGAGGCTGGAATATAAAACCCAGGTTTTTGTTATTCACGAAGGAGATTATTACCGCACCAGATTAACTCATACCTTAGAGGTGGCCCAGATAGCCAGGACCATTG
>VGKF01000045.1 GCA_016867175.1 Candidatus Omnitrophota bacterium
AGGGAGCTTAATTCGCGCTTTGATTTCAAGGCCAGCTTTGAAAAACCATTAAAGAACTCCCTGCAATATCAAATAGGCATAGGAATAAACAACAAGAAAACTCCGCTGAAGATTTTTGGCAGCTGGAGGGTTAATAAAAAAGTAGGCGTATATTTTGAAGCCAAACAGGAAGACAGGAGGATTCAAGGCATACTTTTATCTGCCTCCTACGCCATAAATGATAGAGATAGCCTCCTGGTGGGCTTACGCAATAGGTCAAACCAGGACCTGGGCATAGAGGCCAGACTATCCAGGAAATTTTTTAACGATCAGGGCGAGGCCTTTATTCAGGCCTTGGCATCGAAAAATGAGAAAACAGTATCAACCGGAGCAGGTTTTCGCTGGTAAGCGGCTTTTTTAAGGGAGGAGACATGAAACGGATAGCAGCCCTCGCTATTTTATTTGTTTTTTTTGCAGCCGGTAGCCAAGCCCTGGCGCATCCGCCTTCGGATATAATTATAACCTATGACCCGGCAAGCAAAATCCTTAAGGTAGTAATAACGCACCAGGTAGGCAATCCGCAGGCGCATTTTATAAATAAGGTCGATGTTTTTTTAAACGGGAAAGAGATAATCACCCAGCATATCAGCCGGCAGGATAACAATAACAGCCAGGCCGTCAGCTACCTTGTCCCGGATGCCTTAGGCCCGGGCAAACTCTCCGTTAAGGCTTACTGTAGCATAAGCGGTAGATTAGAAAAAGAGATAGAATTTAAATAGGAGATAAATCCGTATGTTTTTTTGGTTATTCTGGATAATAGTCTCAGCCATAGCTATTAGCGCGTTCTATTTGATCCGCACTGCCTTGTCAGAGCAGGGCACTCAGGAGGAGCAGGAGAAGAGGCGCAATAAGCATGCCCAGGCAGCCAGGGATTCGGAGATCTCAAACCGCGAGCAAAAAATATCCAAGCTTAGCGGGCAGGTTAATGCGCTGCAGGCGGAGTTAGAAAAAACAAAGTCAGAATATTTAAAACTGGAGAAAGAATTCCAGGCAAATAAAAAGAAAGAGGCTGATTTAAAAGAGGAGCTCACCCGCAGAGAGCAATGGGTTGCCAAGAGCGAAGAGCTTCTAAAAAGGACCAAGGGGGAGGGCGCCGACTCTGGAAAGAAACTGCTTGAAAAAGATAAAGAGCTCCAGGATGCCTTCACTAAGAATGTGGATTTAAACCGCTCCTTGCGCGAGGCGGCAGAGAAGTATAAGTTGCTTGAGAATGAGGGTAAGAGCAAGTCCGAAGAGATACAGATTTTGAAGGTGCAGATTGATAAGCTGCAAAAAGAAATCCAGGAGCGCATAAAAGAGATAAGGGCTCACGCTGCCACCATATCCGAATTCAAAAGGATTCAGGCGAATAATGAATGGGTCTCAAAGAGCGATTTTGATAAGTTAAATGACGAGTACGACCAGGTAGAGAAGGAGCTGGAATCCAAAGAGCTGCATATAGAGGCTTTGAATCAGGAGATAGCCAGGTTAAAAGGGCCACTTGAGGGCGCTCAGGTAGCGCAGCCTTTAGAGGAGAAGGCAGGGTTACCTCCCGCTATACAGGAGGAGGTTGCTCCTACTCCAGCAGAGCCAATAGTAGAGGATGAGACACAAAAGCTGCCTGCGCAAGAACCCTTAAAAGAAGAGCCAGGCCCAGAGGCGCCAATCCCGGAAGAAAAAATAGAAACGTCCCCAATCTCGGAAGAAAAAATAGAAACGTCCCCAATTTCTGCTAAGAGGGTATTGCCTAAGATAAATTTAGGGAAGACCAGGAATATCGGGATTATGGCGCATATCGATGCCGGAAAGACTACCACTACCGAAAGGATACTTTTTTATACCGGTAAATCCTATAAGATAGGAGAGGTGCACGACGGCAAGGCGCAGATGGACTGGATGAAGCAGGAACAGGAAAGGGGTATCACTATTACTGCCGCAGCTACTACCTGTTTCTGGAATGACCATCGCATTACTATCATCGATACCCCGGGACACGTTGATTTTACGGTTGAGGTAGAGCGCAGCCTAAGGGTCTTGGATGGCGCAGTGGCGGTATTCTGCGCCGTGGACGGGGTCCAGCCGCAATCAGAGACTGTCTGGCGCCAGTCTGATAAATATAAGGTACCAAAGCTTGCCTTTGTAAATAAAATGGACAGGACAGGCGCGGATTTCTTCGCTGTGCTTAAAGGCATTGAAGAAGACCTGGGGGCGAATCCGATTGCGTTACAGATCCCCCTGGGTAGCGAAGATACCTTCCGGGGAATAATCGATCTTTTAGAGATGAAGGCATATATATATGAAGAAGACTCAATAGGAAAGGAATTTAAGGTAGAGGATATACCAGCGGAGCATAAAGAGGCTGCGGATAAATACCGCCACCTTATGGTAGAAAAAGCCTCTGCCTCTGATGAGGCCCTGATGAAAAAATACCTGGAGGCCCCTGAGACGATAACCAAGGAAGAGCTAAAGGCTGCTATCCGCAAAGGTACGATCGCCAATATCATGGTCCCCTTATTGTGCGGCTCTTCCTTTAAGAATAAAGGGGTGCAGAAAATACTGGATGCGGTAGTAGATTTTCTTCCCTCTCCCTTAGACCTTCCCGCAGTAGAAGGGCATGACTTAGAGGACCCCGAAAAGAAATACCCGCGCAGGCCTGACGTAAATGAACCCTTAGCTGCCTTTGCCTTTAAAGTCCAGTCTGACCTGCATATGGGAAAACTGGTATATATGCGGGTTTATTCCGGAGTCTTGGAGAGCGGTTCCTATGTGCTTAATACTACCAAAAATAAAAAAGAGCGGGTTGGCAGGATAGTACGCATGCACGCTAACCAGCGGGAGAATGTAGATTATGCCTTAGCCGGAGATATCGTAGCGGTTATAGGCTTAAGTTACACCATTACCGGAGATACGCTCTGTAACCCCCAGGATCCGCTTTTATTAGAAGCGATACAATTCCCGACACCAGTAGTTTCTCTTAGTATCGCGCCCAAGAGCCGTTCTGACCAGGACAAGCTTGGCCGCGGCCTGGCCCGCCTAGCAGATGAAGACCCTACTTTTATGGTGCAGACTGACGAAGAGACAAAGGAGACCATACTTACCGGCATGGGAGAGCTGCATCTTGAGATCATCGTGGACAGGCTTAAAGAAGAGTTCGGCGTAGAGGCGATAGTGGGCAGGCCCAGGGTTGCCTATCGCGAGACTATCTTAAAGAACGCAAATGCAGAGGGCAAATATATCAAACAATCAGGAGGCCGCGGACAGTATGGGCACGTGGTCATGGAGATTTCGCCTGCCCAGCAGGGAGAAGGCGTAGTATTTATAGATAGCATTAAGGGCGGGGCAATCCCCAGGTCATTTATCCCGGCGGTAGAGAAGGGTATTAAAGAGGCTACACAAAAGGGAGTTTATGCCGGATATCCGGTAGTGGATGTAAAGGTGGACCTGGTAGATGGCTCATTCCATGAAGTAGATTCTTCCGAGCTTGCTTTTAAATTTGCCGCTATATTAGGATTTAAGGAAGGGTTTATGAGGGCCGCCCCGGTACTCCTTGAGCCTTATATGTCGCTTGAGGTTATCACGCCGGAGGAATACGCAAACAGCGTCATCGGCTATATCTGTTCATGCAGGGGCAAGATCCTGAACATGGATACTAAGGGTAAGCAGAAGATAATCTCTGCAGAAGCGCCATTGGGCGAGATGTTCGGTTACGCTACTAATTTCCGTTCTCTAAGCAGCGGACGCGCCAATGCCTCCATGGAATTCTCCAAATACCTGCAGGTCCCTGCTGAAATCGCTGCCAAGATTATTGCCGAAAGAAACGAGCAGAAGAAATCGCAGTAAATGAATTGAACGCCCGCTAATTTTATGATAGAATTTTATATAGAAATCGAGAGAGTTTCATTGAGCGGGATATCCGGGGCAAAGCGATGTTTTCACTCCTGACACTGTATATATTTACGGCACTCATCAGCATCTTAATCGCCCTTTTCTTGGTTAACTTTGCCAGGGCCTCCAGCCAAGCAGCCCTAAGGTCTGAAAATAAATTAAAAAGAACGCAGTATCCTCAGGCAGGCGGATTATTGGATGACGCTTTGCGTAATACGATATTTGAGCAGGTAAGCGAGGTTATAGGTTCTAAGGAAAGCGGCCGAGAGATTGTAGAAAAGGTATCGGGGGCGATCTCCGAAGAGTTAGAAAAAAAAGTAGAGTTACAGACCCAGGAGCTCAGCGATAAATATGAAAATATCCTTGAGCAGAAGAATAAGGCCGAAGAGATTACCTGGAGAAAATATAATAAAGTACTTTCCGATAAGAAGAATACCGAGGCAGTGATAAGGAGTATTGCCGAAGGCCTGGTGGTGGTAGATTCCAAGGGTAAGGTTATTATGATGAACCCTGCGGCTGAAAAGCTGCTCGAGATATATAAGAAAGAAAAGATCGGCAAGGATATTTTAGATAACCTTAAAGAAGAGCAAATGATTTCCCTTGTTAAGGGAGCTCCGGAAAAAGAGGATAAAGAAATAGAGCTGGTCAGCCACCACGACGATACCAAGAAGGTACTGAGGGCAAGCAGCGCGGTTATCGAAAACGAAAACGGACAGACCATCGGTATGGTCTCTGTCTTAAGCGACATTACCAAGCAAAAAGAGCTGGATCAGATGAAGTCAAATTTTGTCGCCAGCGTCTCGCATGAGCTGCGCACTCCCTTGGTTGCCATTGAGAAATCACTGGCCCTTATTTTAAGCGGAACGACCGGCGCGGTATCTGGCCAGCAGGAGCAATTCTTGAGTATTGCCGAGCGTAACCTAAAAAGGCTAAGCCGCCTGATCAATGACCTGCTTGACCTTTCAAAACTAGAGGCAGGAAAGCTGGATTTAAGGACTATGCCGGTATCGGTAGAAGATATAATCGGCGAATCCATAGAGAGCCTCAAAAGCTGGGCGGATACAAAATCAATAGAACTTAAAAAGAGCATACAGCCTGGCCTGCCGCAGGTTAAGATAGACTCCGACAGGATAACCCAGGTTTTAAACAACCTTATCGGCAATGCCATTAAATTTACTTCCAATAACGGGATTATTAAAGTAGAGGCGGCATTAGCCGATAATCGTAATTTTATTCGGATAAGCATCATAGATAATGGTATCGGTATCAGCAAAGATGCGCTGTCAAAAGTTTTTGATAAATTTTACCAGGTTGGGGAAAGGGTTCCTACGGATATAACCGGAACAGGCATAGGCCTTTCTATCGCCAAAGAGATAGTGGAGCTGCATGGCGGAAAGATTTGGGCGGAGAGCCAGGAAGGCAAAGGGACCAGCTTTATTTTTACCTTACCTTTAAATAGTTAATTTTTTGTAAAATACCGGAGGAGATTTATGGATAAAAAAATAAGCGTTTTGCTGGTTGATGACGAAATTGATTTCACGCAGCCCATGTCTTTTTGGCTTCAATCAAAGGGCTACTCCGTTATTGTTGCCTCTGACGGCAGGAAGGCGGTTGAGATTGTGAAAAAAGACAGCCCGGATGTAGTATTTATGGACCTGAATATGCCGGGTGGTGACGGTGTAAGTGCCGTAAAGGATATCAGGGCCTTTGATAAAGAGATTCCCGTTATAATCATAAGTGCCTACCTTGATAATGAGAGGGTGAGGGAGGTAGGGCCGTATGGCATCTCCGGGGTATTCTATAAAGGGGCAGATTTTAAGGAAGGCTTGGCCTTGCTTGAGTCTGCGCTAAGGACCCACAAAAAGCTGAGGGATTTAAAGAAGTAAACTCCTCAATATCTACAAATAAGTTTAATAATCCCCCACTAATTCCGCAGTACATTGCCATGTGAGATCCCGCAACAGATTACCATCTTAGATCCTGTAGTACATTGCTACAGCCATATCTCTCAGAACCCGCAGCGGAGCTACGGGATTATCATTCCAAGATTCCGCAAAAGCTTTTGCGGAATCAAGCAAAATTTAAGCGCCAGCTGGCAAATTTTGCTTGACATTTTTAAAATATATGGTATATATTAGAGTTATGGTAATTACCGTAAGTCTGGTAAAATTCACCCTTTATCCCGTCTAAAGAGCAGTTATTATGGCAGAAAAAAACAGCAAAGGAAATAAAATGATCTCCGTAAACGATATTATGAGCAAGTATAATATCTCTTATCAGACTGTCAACCACTACACCGATTTTGGATTGTTGCCGGTGGCAGCAAAGAAGGGGAATGTCAGGTTCTATAATAAAAACTTGATAGAGAAACGCTTAAAGAAGATAAGAGACCTGATGCAGGAGGGTTATTCTTTGCGTTTGATACGCAAACAGCTGGTTGGCATATAAGATAGGGTTTTATTTTACCAGGAACGAAAGATGAGCTATTTCAAGGTGTTAGGATTTGAGAAAGAGCCGTTTTCTACCAGCCCAGACCCGGCATTCTTTTATCTTTCCAGGGAGCATGAAACCGCCCTCACCAATATCCTTATAGAGATAAGGTTAAAGAGGGGGCTCTCGGTCATACTGGGAGACGTAGGCACCGGCAAGACTACGCTCTCCAGGAAGCGCAGGAACTCAAGGCTATCGCGGTTAACCCCAGGAATGTGGTTTTGGTCAACAGCATGTGGGATTCCTGCCTTATGACTATGTCGCAATTAGACGCATATTTTTCTATGCTGGGGATATACAATGCTGTTACCAATGAAGACGCTGCCAGGGAGGCCGCGGATTATATCTATCGCTGGTTAAATGAGATAAAAAGGATCAATGAACTTAATATAAAAAGCCTAAAGAGCGTGCTGCAGCTAAACGAACCGAATATAAATACCCATATGGACAGGTTGCGTATATATTATACTGATTTAAATAGCCGCATAGATATTGAAAGAAAGAAAATCTCCATTCTTTCTAGTGTTAAAAAGCCAAAATAAAGAAAAGGACGAAGCTCTCCGTTATCAAGGGATATAAAAGCAGGGATAAGGTTATTGAGGTGGTAAGTTGAATGCGGATTTCTTAATCAGGATAGAAGAGATTACTCATAAAGACAGCCGTTATAAGCCGG
>VGKF01000046.1 GCA_016867175.1 Candidatus Omnitrophota bacterium
AGCAGCATCCAAGATTAAGATATTATCGGGGTTTTCTTTAATAATCTTTTCTAGGTAATTCTCAGGGGTGGGACCTGAATCAAAAACCTGAAAATGCACTTTATCTTTGATGCGGTTAGCTAATATCGAGCCTGCGCCGTCGTCGCTACGCAGGGTATTTCCTATTCCCAGAATGATAACTTTTCCGCTTAAATGCGCTTTAAGGTGAGAGAGCATGGGGTTATGGTTTTATGCGGTGAGCACCCGCTTAATTTCAGGCGGTATCTGTTTAGGCTTAAAGTCTCCCCCTACGCAGACCCAGGTAGTCTTGGCCTCTAAAAGAAGCAGGTCGTCTTTAAAGATCTGCTGGAGAAAAAAAAGGGAAGCGCTCCCTATTTTCTGGATTTGGGCGGTAATCCTGATTTTATCCTGATAGTGCGCCGGAGCTTTATAATCCAGGTCAACATGCGCCACCACAAAATAAGTCCCTGATTCACTAAGTTCTTTAAGGTTAATCCCCCTCTTTAGGCAATACTCCGTGCGCGCCTCCTCCAGGTGTTTTAAATAATTGGCATAATAAACTACACCTCCGCAGTCAGTATCATGGTAATAGATCTTGCGCTCAATATAAAAGTTATTCATCTTGTCTATCCTGCGCTTAACCTGAAACTTAAATCTAGAAGCGTCTTTATCAGAAATGACTTCAGGAATATGATTGCCATAAATACCAAAAGTGGAGAGATATCAATACCGGACCTAAGACTAAAAGGGAGCATCCTTCTTACCGGCTCAAGCACAGGCTCGGTAGTACGGTATAAAAACTGCACGATCGGATTAAAGGGGTCAGGGCTGACCCAGCTAAGCAGGGCACGGATCAAAATCAACCAGTAAAATATAGTCAGCACTATATCTACTATCCTTGCCAGGGCAACTAGAAGATTGGATAACGCAAACATAACCTATTCCTTCTTTTCCTGCTCTTCTTCTGGTTCTTTAGGATATTTCTCCGGGTGCAACATCCTGTCTAAGCCGCGGAATAATATCTTGGATAACAGCTCCTTCGCGTAGGTGCTGGGAGAGGATACGCTTATTTCTGTGTTAGAGCCGTCTATGCTTTTAAAGAAGAATCCTACCGGGGTGGTATCGTTTTCAGAGATATATACCGCGATCATCTCTTTGTTCTTTGCGTAGATATATGAGCCTGCTTTTTTTAGTATCTCTTGCGATTTATTATAGCAGGTTTCATAGCCATAATTGACCCGCTGGCTGATAGCCGAAGCCCTTTCATCTTGGAGCACCTTGGTAGAAATACCGGCTACCCCCTTAGCCGTCTCTTTTAGGCTCGCACAACCTCCCAATAAAAGAATACAGCAAAAATAAAATAGAATTGCTAAACAACATTTACGCATATACATAAATAACCTCCTTAATGAGCACATAATTTACGAACACGAAGTGTGAGTAAGTTATTGTGCGAATTAATCCCGCAGCTGCGAGAAAATTTTGGAGCGTAGCGACACAAATTTTGGAGCGCTTAGCTGTCGGGATCACTCGTTGATAACCTGAATAATCCTGCTTAAGTTTTTCCTTGCTTCTTCTTCCCCTCTTTTGGCGAAATCTTCTGCCCGATGCAACTCCAGCCAATGCAGCCCGTGAGTATCAGGGTGGATCACTATATCGGCAAGCTGGCCTTCTTTCTTGGCGACCTCTGACTGCAGCATCTCGATACTGCCGAAGATAAAACCCAGTATATTATTCTTAAACTTTTTTTTAATATACCTGGCCAGGCTAAAACCATTCTTGCGGATATTATCCATGTTGATCTCTTCTTTCATTTTTTCGTATCCTTCAAGTATATCTTCTCTGGAAGGGGTAACGTTGACCGCGATAATTTTTTTCACTCCTATTTTAAAGAGCACCTCCGTAGGCAGGGGATTGACTACCCCGCCGTCAAAGAGCATCTCCTCCTTTAATTTAAAAGGCATAAATACACCCGGCATTGCGCAGCTGGCCATAATCGCATCCGCAAGCAGCCCCTTCTCAATAACCCGGGATTCCCTTCTTCTGACATCGCTGGCTACTATCTTCAAGGGGCATTTTACATCATAGAAGGTCTTATCGCCAAAATGTTTTTTCAAGAAACTATACAGTTTGTTCCCCTTGATAAAACCTAAGAAAGGCAGGGTCAGGTCTACAAAACCCCAGATATGCTTGGGGCCGCTGAACTCTTTTGTAATTTCCAATATCTCTTTACTGGGCTTGCCGATAGCCCAGAGCCCGGCGATAACCGCCCCTATGCTTGAACCGGATATAGCATCCACCGGGATCTCTTCTTCTTCGATAACCTTTAATACGCCGATATGGCAGAAACCGTAGGCAAAGCCTACCCCCAGGGCCAGGCCTACCAGGCAATCCCCCATCTGGCGGGCGATCCTCCTTACTGCCCTGGCATATTCTGAATCGGGAGAGGCTAAAATCATAATATCGGCTCCCGTAAAATCTATCTTGGGCAGGGTCGCGAATATGGGATGTTCCAGCATTGCGACTTGTTCGTCATAACTTAGTTTCGCTAATTTATACTCATTGATAATGATCTTTATCTTATTCTGGGGGAAACTAAATTCGCTTTTCAGCCGGCGTATCAGGTTATGTGTCCTCTTTAAGTCCACCGGATCAGGGCTTGAGAGTATATTGATAATATCGGACTGGTTTAAGATATCAAAAACAGAACGGTCCATAAACGAGGGGAGGTCAAGGACCAAATAATGATAATCATTGACCAGAAGGCTTAAGATAGCCATCAACCTCTTCACGCAGGACTCATCCGTCTCTTCATAAGAAAGGCGGATCAGGTCTACCCCGAATCTGTTATGCAACAGGAAATCTTTTATCGATTCGGGAGCGTCTTTAGAATCACTGGAGAGGTTAAAGATAGGATAATCCCCTCCTATCTCTAAGCGGCGGGGAAGGCTGGGTAATCTGTCTTTTAAGAAGATATCCAGGATAACCACGGATTTATGCGTTTCCTTGCTAAGGTTAAAAGCCAGATTAAGGGCATAGACGGTCTTACCTGCCTGGGAATAAGAGCTAAATACCGAGATGACCGTACTTTCAAAGATAGTCTTGGAGTGGATATCTTTATTCTTTAGCCTGCGCGAAAGGGTTTGGCTCAGGTCAATAGCTAAAGAGGGGATTCGCCTTAAGATAAAATCAAAATCATCCTTCTTGATAACCAAAAGCACGGAGTCATTCATAGCCTCTGCGCTTACGGAATGCGGATCGCCCGTCAATAGCGAGATTATCCCGAAGTATTTACCTCGGTGGAGATATTCCAGTATTGTTTTTTCTCCGCAAGAATCGGTGGTATAAATCATAACCCTGCCCATGACCAGGCAATAGAAGGCATCCGGGCTACTTGCCTCCTTATAAATAACCCGGCCCTTCTGATATTCCACTACGCTAGATCTTTCCCGTACAATTGCGCGCTCCTGCGTGGTCAGCCCGGAGAAAAGAGATAATTCTTTTAATATATTATTCTTATTAATGTATTCCATTATCTAACCTTGCGCTCTTACAAACCTGGGCAAACTTCCTTGCGCTCTCCCTCGTCCTGCGCGTAAAACTATTGTAGTCTACTTCAACCAACCCAAAACGCGGGGTAAAGCCTTTATCCCATTCGTAATTATCTAAAAGCGACCAATAAAGATAGCCTTTCACCTGTGATCCTTCCTGCATAGCGCGATGGATAGCCAAGAGGTGGCTTGAGATATATTCCCAGCGCAGCTCGTCGTCTTCGGTACAGATCCCGTTTTCGCTGACGATAATGGGCAGATTGTATCTTTTTAATTTAACCAGCAGCTGGTATAGGCCCTCTGGGTAAATATCCCAGCCTAGCGAGTTCTTTTTTAAAGGCCTGTGGTTTTTCTGGCAGGTATCCACGCAAAGGCTCCTCACTCCCCAGTTAAGCGCCTCAACCAGATTCCGGCTGTAATAGTTAACCCCTATGTAATCAAGTGAGCGGTTACGCGCTAGACAGTTTAAGAAATCAAAATTAAATCCCCGGTCCCGAAGCCCCACAGCCAGGCGGTTGCGCAAGGTATCCTGGCAGGCTACAAAGGCCTGCATATTCTTAGCGATGCTCACCTTTGGAGCGGGATAGCCTTTATCTTTATAAAACCGGTGTATTAATCGATAGGAAGCTATATGAGAACGGGCTAAATTTCGGGAAACGCGCCTGGCCGCAAAGACAGATTTTTTTTCAGGAGGCCATACCCCTAATATATAAGCATGATAGGCGTATACCAGGGGCTCATTGATAGTCATCCAATATTCCACCTGATTGCCCAGGGCCTCTACTACTCTCTTAGTATAACGCAAGAAGTAATCTATTGATCTTTTATTCTCCCAGCCTCCGATACGGGAAAACCATACGGGATTGGTAAAATGATGCAGGGTAACCAGGGGTTTCAGGTTGCGCTCTCTTAACGCCGTTAATACCTGCTGGTAATGGGCCAGTTCCTTATCTGAGAAAACTCCCTCCTGGGGCTCGATTCTTGACCACTCTACGGATAGGCGGTGGGTATTGTGATTAAGGCTTTTGGCTAAATCAAAATCTTCTTTATAAAGTTCATAGTGCCTGCAGGCCTGGCCTGAGGGCTCTTTTCCCCTGCCTCTTTTTTCCCATTCCCACCAGTCGCTATTGCTATTTTCCCCTTCGACCTGATAGGCAGAGGTAGCTGCACCCCAGAGGAAATCTTTAGGGAATTCAATCATCGTTTAGGCCCCGATAAAAATCCCAACAAAAATGATGTTGGGATTTTTATCATTAGCTATAGAATCTGCCTTATCTTAATTTCAGCGATATGGTCTTCTTTGATGCCGGCTCAGCTTCGGATACGGCAACGCTTAAGTGCTTGCTCAATACTGCCCAGGTCTTTGGGCCCACCTTACCGTCTGCCTTAAGGTTATTATCCTTTTGAAATGCCTCGATTGCCTTTTTACTCATTGGGCCTATCTTACCGTCAATAGCTCCGCTGTAATACCCTGCATTTTTCAATGCTGTTTGAATATCCCGGGCGGCCGGCTTAGAAGAACCGAGCGGAGGCAAATTAGCCTCCAAGCCAGCGGGTGCTGTTGTCTGTACTGCGGGCGAAGGTATTTCGTAGACTGCAGGCTTAAATTCCGGTGTAGTTGCGTTTATGGCAGTAAGCGTATCCATAGACATCGGCTCCTGCATCTGTTCAAGCGAGGCCTCTTTCTTCCCACAGCCAAAAATAGAAAAGACCAAAAATGCCGTTACTAAAACAACTAGATAATTCTTCATAACCGCCTTTCTCCTTTCTTTTTATTTATTATAATACTTTTTTTGCCAAAAACAAACTAAACTTTATCTTTACTTTCTAGGATTCTCATGGCTACGGATAATCCTTATTACCTCCTTGGCATCCTTTGCCTGGCGCAGTAAGTCCACGATAAATTTATCTTTTATAAGATAGGATATTTTGGCCAGTATCTTCAGGTGCTCTCCCACAGGCTCAACCGGAGAAGCCAGAATGAAAAACAGGTATACTTTTTCTCCGTCCAGGGCCCCAAAGTCAACCCCCTCCCTGGATTTAGCAAAGGCCAGGGCAAAACCTTTTATGGATCCGGCCTTGGCATGGGGGATAGCCACGCCGTTACCTATCCCGGTTGAGCCCAGCCTCTCCCTTTCTAATATGGAGCGCAGGAAGGCATTCTTATTTTTCAGTTTTCCCGACTTGCTTAATAGCTCAACTAGCTTAGCGATTAGCTTGGCCTTGTTCTTCTCCTTAAAATCAAGGTCAATCGCCTTTTCATTCAAAAAACTGTGCAACTTCCTTTTTACTGGACCTTTGCTAATCATAATACCGCCTTCCTCTAATTAAATATTTTTTATCTCCGGATAAAATATAGTTATGGCTATAAAAAATACGGTGCAGATAACCCCGCTAAACATAACCGTCAGAGGCACCCCTAGACTATGCGCGAGTGTACCGGCTAATAGGTTTCCAAAAGGCATGAAACCGGCGAAGGTAAACATATAAACGCTCATCAGCCTGCCCCTGAATTCATTCGGGACCAGCTGCTGCAATACGGTGTTGATCAGGCTGATAGCAGTTATAGAGGCCCAGCCCAGTAACATTAGAACAGCCAAAGATAATAGATAGGATTTAGAGGATGCAAAGAGCACCAGGGAAATAGAAAATACCGTAGCCGAAAGAATTAAAAGCCTTCCCTTATGCTTAAAATCCCCGAGCCCGGCTAAGCCCAGGGCAGCAATAAGGGCCCCTACCCCGGTCACTGACATAAGCATCCCCAGGCCCTTGGCACCTACTTTTAAAATATCATTGGCAAAAACCGGCATAAAAGTAGCGTAAGAGACTCCGAAGAAGCTGGTAATGCCCACCATAAGCACCAGAATCAACATGATCCGGTGGCCCAAGATAAATCTTAAGCCCTCCATAAGGTCATGGACCAGGACACCTTTATTTTCCCTCTTTAGGTTGGCTCCGTCAATCTTTATCATAAGCAGCGCGATTATGGGAGCCAGGAAACTTATTGCGTTAAGATAAAAACACCCGCTCATCCCGATAGTGGCAATAAATATGCCGGCCAGGGCCGGGCCGATCATGCGGCTTGAGTTAAAGGCGGCGGAGTTTAAGGCTATAGCATTGAGCAAATTATCTTTACCGACCATCTCCACTACTACCGATTGACGGCTGGGCGCGTCGAAGCTCATCACCACTCCGTTTAATACTGCAATAGCCATAATCTGCCAGGGGGCGATCAATTTAAACTGCGTCAATATTGCTAAGCTAAAGGCCAGAAGCATAAAGGCGCTCTGGGTAAACAAAAGCACCTTCTTTTTCTCTACCCTATCCGCGACCACCCCTCCGAATAGGGATAAGAGGAATATCGGCGCCGAGCCTAAGAAGGCCACCAGCCCCAGGA
>VGKF01000047.1 GCA_016867175.1 Candidatus Omnitrophota bacterium
AGAACTTCTCGGTGCGGCTGTCGCGCATCTGCCGCATTATTGCCCCGGTAGTATATCCTTCCAAGGTTAATTTACACAGCATAAGAGGAAAGTTTCCGAAATGAGCACTCACTAATACCACGCCCCTGCCTTTAGATAGCGCCTCATCCAGGTATCTCCTGCCTTCAAAACTGGCATGCCTCCTCATAAGCTCGGGTTTATCGCTAAGAAAGATCAGCTCTACCGCTGACTTAGCCATGAGGATGAAGCAATCCTTGGCAATCCTACGGCGCTCCTTTAAGCTTTTTTCATTGCCGAAGGCGATCTCCAGGCTATCCAGCGCGATCTTTCTTTGTTTGCCCAGAGCTATAAAACCAAAGGCTGCCAGGTTTCTGGCGAAACCATAAATCAGACTAGCCGGAATAAACCTAACTATCAAAGAGCACAGGATTAAACCAACCCAGGCGGCAAAACGCGGGATGCCTTTACGTATTTTTTTGCGATCCATTATTTATATTAAAAGGATTATAGCAAAACTGTTATAAAATGCAAGCAAAAAAATCAAAGCTTATAGCCGATTTTGCGCAATAATTGATGCCTCCAGGCTATGTCATCTGCTGATTCAACGCCTTTTGGGCTGGCCCCATCAATTACGCCCATTATCCCCCTACCCTGCTTGGTCTCTGCTACGATTACTTCCACTGGATTCGCTGAAGCGCAATAGATATTGCAGACCTCGGGGATAGACTTAACGGCATTAAGGACATTTATCGGATAGGCCTGCCGCAGGCAAATGATAAAAATATGCCCGGCTGCGATCTTAAGGGCGTTATCCTCTGCCAGCTTCTTCAATCCAGGATCATTTCCTTCTGATCTTACCTTGCAGGCCCCGGAAGACTCTGCAAAGGCCAGGCCGAATTTTATCCCCGGGACATTATTAACCAGTACTTCATAGATATCTTCCACGGTTTTAATAAAGTGGCTCTGGCCTAATATTATATTTACATCCTCTGGCTTATCAACTTGGATCGCCTTAAGCTCTAGCATGGCTCACCCCTCCCCCCTTATTTTATCTCTATCAACCTGTATCCGGAAGTCTCAAAAGCAACCCCTGCTGCATGGGTCTTTACTGAAGTCATGATGAAATCCGGCCCTCCCAACAAAGCCAAGGGAACCTTAAGCACCAGTTCTTTTTCGCTTAATTTTAAGTCTATCCCCTCGGCCTTCACTAGTTTTTTACCATTAAAAACTTTAAAATTTGTGTGTCTGGTAACAATACGAAGCTTGGGCATCTGATTAAAAGGTTTATTGCGACTGTAACCGAAAATATAAAGCATGATACCAAACCTATTGTTAAGTTCCCTGGTCTTATCTATGCGAATTAAAAATACATCTTCGGAAATGGCGTAGCTGACCTGCCCCTTTCCTTCAATAATCTCATCCGCGTCTATTATCTGTCCTGCCCCCGCATCAGTAAAGATATCGGAAGAGCCTAAAAAAGCAGGCGTGCCTTGCCCTTGCATGGCTTTTTCATTTTTTATCTCTAATAAAGGATAGTCTCCGAAAAGTTCGTTTTTACGGGCAAAGGCGAGCAGGTAAAAAGCGCTGGACTGCGTCTGGCTTTTATAGCGGAGGATTGCCTGATGTTTCTTTTCAAGCTGTTTAGGGTTTAATTCCAGCTTAGACCATCCAATCTGTGAATTTAAAAACTTTTCAGGCGGAGTAAGCCCCAACTCCGGATGGTAGTGCCTGGGTTTAGGCCAACCTACGCAGTGTATAAGATAAGGATATATTTTGGGCCTAGGTAGTTCTTTCCTTAAATCCAGCAGGGCAACCTGTAAAAATAAATAAAGTGATTTATGGTCTACGTTCACATCTGCTGGGTGCGAAACAAAGATTTTGTTCGGTTTGTAGGACAAAAGCACCTTCTTTAGATCGCCTAATATATTATCTCCCTTATAAGGGGCCCCGAAAGAAAGATTCTCTTTATAGGGAACGGAAGAGATCCTAGTCAATAGGCTTCTGAACGGCCGGCTATCCCCCCAGTATTGGTTAAAGATAGTGAAGGTACCGAAATCCGGGTAACCTAAAAAGATGAGGTTTTTCTCATCTACCCCTAAAAGATGCATGGCCTTTATTGCCTCGGTCCTACGCACCTCACCCATATGGATAAATTCGCCTTGCCTCAGGGTAAGCCTTTTTTCAAAGACTATAAACGCTGCCTGATTGTGGTCTCCGTTAGTCAAATAGACTACCCGGATATTCGCCTTGGCAGCGACCGCCTGCTGTATAACTCCTGCGCAACCAATAGTCTCATCATCAGGATGCGGGGCAAGGATTAAGATGCGATCATTCTTATTGATGGTCTCAAGCGAGTTAATTAGAGCAGGGGCCTGCACCTGTAGAGGCTGCGCGTAAACATAGCCGGCGATAAAGATAATTAACAAGGGGAGTTTTTGAAGCATATTATTTTTAGTTTAGCATACAAACCTTCACAAATCAATAGTAGGGACGGTTCTCAAACCAAAGCTAAAGTGTCCCTTTTTCGTAGTTTAGCAGGGGGACAGTTTACGATTGAGTTGAGAACCGTCCCTAATAATATTTGCAACAAGTAAGATTAGAATATATAATTACTCTATGGTAATAGGGCCACAGCAACACTATTCTAAGATCAGGCGTATCCTAGTCTGGACCCTGGTATTAAACTGGCTAGCGGCAGGTGCGAAGATAATCTACGGGTTATTAAGCCGCTGCAGCAGCATGACTGCTGATGGCTTCCACTCTCTTTCCGACGGAACCTCCAATATCATATGCCTTATCGGCATACACTTTGCCTCTCAACCTAAAGACCAGGACCATCCTTACGGGCACAGGAAATACGAAACTTTTTTTTCGCTGGGGATCGCCGGCCTGTTGTTTTTTCTGGCTTTTAACCTATTGAGGGAAGGGATAGCCCGTATAAGCCGACCAATAATCCCGCAGATTGACATAGGAAGCTTTATGGTCATGATTATAACGCTAGCTGTCAATCTGTGGGTTATGCATTATGAATACAAAAAAGGTAAGGCTTTAAAGAGCGATATTTTAGTCTCGGATTCCATGCACACCAAGGCAGATATCTTCACTTCAATATCGGTAATTATAACCCTGTTTGCAGTCAGGCTTGGCTATCCTATCCTAGACCCTATTGCCACCTTGCTTATTGCACTTTTTATCGCACACGCGGGACTTGAGATAATCAAAGAAAGCTCGCGGGTGCTCTGCGACACCGCGCCCATAGTAGATATCAAAAAAATAGCGGATATTGTCTTACGGATAGACGGAGTAAAGGCCTGTCATAAAATAAGGACTCGCGGCAGGCCTGATGACATAAATTTAGACCTGCATGTGCAAGTTAAGCCTGACATGCATATGGAGAGGGCGCATCAGATCAGCTATAGCATAGAAGATACTATTAAGCAGGCTATGCCGGAAATAACGGATGTGGTAGTACACATGGAACCTAAGGGAGAGAGTAAGGAAGGCCCCTTAGAGACCTTTGAGAACAAGCCAAAACCTCGGGCCTAAATAATAATCTATTGCAGATATTCTAGGGGGTCTGCGGGAATTCCGGCTTCTCTAACTTCAAAATGCAGATGCGGCTGGATATCACGGTAATTGGCATTACCGGTCTTGCCGACCTCACCGATCACCTTACCCTGCCGCACAAAATCTCCGCGCCTGGCATAAACCTTAGAAAGATGCCCGTAAATAGTTACCAGGTTTCCGGGGTGGCGCATAACAATGTAATTTCCCATCCCCTTATGTTGTACCTTGCTTATTACTACCTTTCCTGAACGTACTGCCAAAACCGGAGTACCGATCTGGGCAAAGAGATCGATTCCCTCATGTAGCCTGTTTCCGCTGCGCGGACTCCCGAAAAAACCATCCCCCCGGGAATCAGAGCGCACAAAGATGCCGCCCTTATAATCTATGGGGCAGAGGAAATAATCCTTATCTAAAAAATAAAGGGCGATGACAAGGCAGGCCGGCAGGACAATCAATAGAAATAAGAATATTTTTTTCATGGCTTATGTTTAAAGGAAAAAATTATGCCATAAACGGCCAGCAAAAAACAAAGCGTAACAAAAATATCTCCGTAGCGGGTATAAAAACTAAGCGGCCTCTTTTCTATAAATATATCCCTAGTGTCATAGCCGGGGATAAAAATCTCTCCCCCTCTTGAGTCCCTGACTGTAGAGAGTATTTCCCCCAGGGGACTAATAAATCCCGAGATCCCGGTATTGGCAGCGCGCGCCAGGTAAACACGGTTCTCTACTGCCCGTAATACTGAGGCCTGCAGATGTTGATATGATGCAGGAGTCCTTTTATACCAGGCATCATTGGTGATGTTGACCAGAAACTGCGCTCCCCGCTTAATAAAGTTGCGCGAGAGCCCCGGAAAAAGGTCTTCAAAACAAATCAATACCCCAAACTTACTTGGGATTTGGGATTTGGGATTTGGGATTTTCATGACGGCGTATTCTCTCCCCGGCAGGATATCTCCTATAGGCACCACTGTCTCTAAAAAAGGGAACACCTTCTTTAATGGTATATATTCTCCAAAGGGAACCAGGTGCAACTTATCATAGCGATCAATAATCTCACTCTGTGCATTAAGTAAAAGTGCGCTGTTAAAATAATCCTCTCCTTCTCTAACTACTGCCCCTAATAAAAGAGGGGTTTTTATCTCTTTAGCTAAAGCAAAAATCCTGGTAAAAACCGCCTCGTCCTCACCTAATAAAGCTGGGCTGGCTGCCTCAGGCCAAATAACCAACTCTGGATTTTCCTTGACTGCCTCTTTGGTCAGATGACTATACTGCTCCAAGATAAAATCTTTAGCATTAACCGCCCATTTTAATTCCTGTGGGATATTACCTTGGATAAGGGAAATTCGTACATGCCGAGCTCCTGAAACTACGTTAGAAGATAAGCGAAAATAGCCATAATATAAAATTAGGGATAGGAACCCAATAAGCAAAAGTATAGTTATTTTTAACCTCGGCCAGGCCTTGTTTTTTATCAAACAGATTATTTCGACAATTGCCACGTTGACAAAGATAAGCAAAAAAGAAATGCCAAAGGCCCCGGTAATATCTGCGATTTGAATTACCGTAAGATTCAGATACTGGGAGTAACCTAAAAGCGCCCAGGGAAAGCCTGTCAATAGGTGTCCGCGCAGGAATTCAAGCAGGGCCCAAACCGAAGGGATAAATATTAACGCGTAGGGAGTTGAATTTTTAGTGCAGGGCCGGATGATCAGGCCGAATATAGCGAAATATAAAGATAGATAGAAAACAAGGGCAATCGTGCCGGCTAAAGTAACGTGTACCAGCCAATAAATAACGCCCCACCAAAAAATAATCCCGGTAATAAAAAATAAAAAGAATGCTCCTTTTAGGGATTTATTATTTAGCGCAAAGAATGCCGGGACAAAAGCAAACCAGGCAAAAATCCATAATTTTCCGTTATTAAAAGGGAGGGCTAATAATACTCCGGAAAGCAGGCAAAGAAAAACAGGGACTATCGGCCGCAGCATTTTTTATATTTTTTGCCTGAACCGCAGGGGCAGGGGTCATTTCTTCCAACATGAGGAGTTTGTATCGTCTTGCCTGGCGTTACTTCATCAGCAGTTGCCGGTTGATTATCCGGGGCCTCGAATTTTATAGCCTCTGGATGCAGAAATTCCTGGGCCACAGAGCTGAATACCCCCTTAAACCTTTCCGGCCTGACCGGCTCTAGCTTAAATATCGCCTCAGTAGATTCTTCTTCTATGCCTAAAACCATAGCGCTAAAATATTCAAAGGCCTCGCGCTTATACTCAATAAGCGGGTCGCGCTGGCCATAGGCGCGCAGGCCTATTCCTTCTTTTAAGGTATCCATGGCGTAGAGATGATCCTTCCACTTACTGTCAATTGCCTGTAAAAATACCATGCGCTCCAGATGACGTATCAGCTCTAGTCCTATTGCCTTTTCTTTCTGGGCATAACTAGCCGCAATTGAGCCGTATATTTTTTCTTTTAACTCTATCCTGCCTAACTCGCTTGTCTCTGCAGGGTCAAACTCTATGCCAAATTTAGCTCTTAGGGCAGCTAATAGACCTAGAGTATCCCAATCTTCCCTGCTTAAGCTATCACTGGCATATATTGCCAGCATATCATCGACAATCCTGTTAATAATCTCCAGGATATTCTCCTTTAAAGAGAAACCCTCCAGTATCTGCCTGCGTTGTCCGTAGATTATTTCTCTCTGCTTATTCATCACGTTATCGTATTCCAGGAGGTGCTTTCTAATCTCAAAATTATGCCCCTCAACCCTGCGCTGGGCAATCTCAATAGACTTAGTTACCCAGGAGTGCTCAATAACCTGGCCTTCCTCCAGGCCCAGCTTGTCCATCACTCCGATAATCCTGTCTGATCCGAATAAACGCATCAGCTCATCGCTTAATGATACATAGAAGCTTGAAGAACCAGGGTCTCCCTGCCTGCCCGAGCGTCCGCGCAGCTGATTATCAATACGCCTGGCTTCATGCCGCTCAGTCCCCAAAACATGCAGCCCTCCTAACCCCACTACCTTTTCATGCTCCTGGGCTGATTCTTTCTTAAACCTCTCCAGAATCTTGTGGTATTCCTGTTGGTAATCAGCTGCTTGATTATCAAGCTTCTGCTTAGCTAAACTGCGCGCGACAAACTCTGGGTTACCGCCCAATAGTATATCCGTGCCGCGGCCTGCCATATTGGTGGCAATAGTCACGGCCTTAAACCTTCCTGCCTGTGCAACAATCTGGGCCTCCTGCTCATGGTATTTGGCATTGAGCACCTGGTGAGTTATGCCGCGCCTCTTAAGCAATTCTGAAAGCCGCTCTGATTTATCTATAGAGATGG
>VGKF01000048.1 GCA_016867175.1 Candidatus Omnitrophota bacterium
TTTTTTAAAGGCCTCGATCTTTCTAAGAAAGACAAGATTATCGCTTATCAGGTTTTAAAAGAGACAATCCAGAAACTACAGTTTTGCATAGATGTAGGGCTAGATTATCTGACCTTGGACAGGAAGAGCTCTACTCTTTCCGGAGGCGAGGCGCAAAGGATACGCTTAGCTACTCAAGTCGGTTCCAGGCTAGTAGGGGTATTATATATACTAGATGAGCCCAGTATTGGGCTACACCAGAAGGATAATGCGAAGCTTCTTTATACCTTAAAGGCGCTACGCGACCTGGGTAATACCCTTATTGTGGTTGAGCACGATGAAGCTACTATCTTAGCTTCTGATTTTGTAGTGGATCTTGGCCCCGGGGCAGGCAGGCACGGAGGAGAGGTGGTTTTCTCAGGGACAAAAGAGAGTTTATTAAAAGACCGTAACTCCCTGACTGCCCGTTATCTTAGGAGAGAGCTAAAAATAGACCTGCCTATACAGCGCAGGAGCTGGAAGGAGAAGAAATTCTTAGAGATAATTGGAGCCAGGGAACACAATCTAAAAAATATTGACGTAAGATTTCCCCTTGGCGCCTTTATTTGTATAGCTGGAGTATCTGGTTCGGGCAAATCAACCTTGATTGATGAGATACTTTACCGCAGCCTTGCAAAAAGGCTCTACAAATCCAGGGAGAAGCCAGGTTTAAATACTAAGATTACCGGTATGGAGCATATTGATAAGGCGATTGTGGTAGACCAGTCTCCTATCGGCAGGACCCCGCGTTCAAATCCTGTTACCTATACCGGAGCCTTCAGCCATATAAGGGGCCTATTTAGCTCTACCCCCCAGGCGCGCATGCGCGGATACAAACCAGGCAGGTTTTCTTTTAATGTGAAGGGCGGCCGTTGCGAGGCCTGTATGGGGGATGGTATCAACAAGATAGAAATGCATTTTCTTCCTGATGTATACGTTAAATGTGAACTCTGCGCAGGCAGGCGGTTTAACGAAGCTACGCTAGAGGTAAAATACAAAGGTAAATCTATCGCTGATGTTTTAGATATGACCATAGAAGAGGCCTTAGATTTATTCGGCAATATACCGGCGATAAAAAATATACTATTGACCTTATATGATGTGGGTCTGGGGTATATGCAATTAGGCCAGTCCGCAACTACCTTATCTGGAGGAGAGGCCCAACGCATGAAGCTCTCCTTAGAATTGAGCAAGCGCTCCACAGGCCAGACCTTATATATACTTGACGAACCCACTACCGGGCTGCATTTTGCTGATGTGGCAAAGTTGATCAGCGTGCTGCAGAGGCTGGTCAGTAAAGGCAATACAGTGATTGTGATAGAGCATAACCTCGAGGTAATAAAGTGCGCCGACTATATAATTGACCTGGGTCCTGAAGGAGGCCTCAATGGAGGTAAGGTGGTAGCCAGCGGCAGCCCGGAAGAACTGATTGGGTTCCCCAAGTCTTATACAGGCCAATTTTTAAGGAAGGTATTGAATCTTTAAATAAGCTGTGGTATATTAACCTAACTGATACGCGCAGCTAAACCTCATCCCCAGAAAACCAAGCCATGTAAACAGCTATGTTTAAAAAAGCCAGGCCCTATCCTTTCTTGATTTTATCTGCAGCGGTATTTCTTAACTTCTTTAACGCTAAATTAAGTCCTTCTCTTTATGCGCAGCAATCATCTAAAGAGGATGAGGCGCTCTTTGTTGCCAAGAAGGCGTTTGAAGACGGTTTTTATGAGGTGAGCCTCGGGTTATTAGAGCGTTTCTTAAAGGGCTATCCGAATTCACCAAAAGTCGCAGAGGTTAATCTATTGGTCGGGCAGTGTTATTTTTATCAGGGCAAGTTTCTCGATGCCCTGGCTAAGTTTGAGGAGCTCCTTAGTAACCCTGTTGCTTTATATATCAGGGATGCGACAGTCTATTGGATTGCCGAAGTGCATTTTAAGGGAAATAGCTATAACAAGGCTGCAGCGTTTTATAAGGTTATCATCGATGAATTCCCCCAATCGGCATATTCCGTGTATGCATATTATTCTTTCGGTTGGTGCCTATTCCAGGAGGGTAAATTTCAGGAGGCGATGAAGTATTTTAAGGCAGTGGAAGATAAATTTCCGATGGAGCAACAGGCGCAAGACGCCTCCTTTAAGATATTGGAATGCCTGTATAATCTTAAAGATTACTCAGCCCTTTTAGAAAAAATTAAATCTTACCTTAAAGCTTATTCCAAGGATACCCGTAAAACTAACTATCTTTATTTTTATATGGCAGAGGCCGAATATTACTTGAATAATTTTAGCGAAGCCATAGAGAGCTATTCAAAGGTTATAGCCAACAGTAATGATGATAAGATGAAGGCCTTGTCTAAGCTTGGTATCGGATGGTCTTATTTAAAGTCAAAGCAATATAAAGAAGCCCTGGATATCTTTAAGGATGTGAAGCCCCAGGCCCTAGAGAAGAAAAATCAGGATACACTTTTATTAGCGCAGGCGATACTGGCCTTTGAGACTAAGAAGTTCAATGAGGCAAAGGATATATACAGCAATTTAATTAATGTGACCTCTGAACAGGATACGTTATTCCAGGCCTATCTAGGTAAGGCCGATACGCTTTATAATATTGCCGAATACAAAGAGGCGATAGAGATATATAGAGAGGGCCTAGGAAAGGCTTCCGTAAGCAACGCGCCTCAGGATGTCGTGGATAAGCTGTACTACGGATTAGCCTGGTCGTTCTTGAAAGAAGGGGAGTTTAAAGAGGCGATAGCAGAATTCCGGAAGATTGCCAAGCAGACAGGAGATAAGACTATAAAGGTAGCGGCCTTATGTCAAATAGGAGATGCCTATCAAGATGCGGGAGATTATGCCAAGGCCCAGGAAACATATGACAGCATACTAAAGGACTACCCCGACAGTTTCTATAGTGATTATGTCCAATATCAGTTGGGGTTAGTTCTTTTAAAGGCCTCCAATTATAATGCTGCGATCCTTGCTTTTGGGAACCTGCGTAATAACTTTCCGAATTCCAAGCTTTCAGATGATGCCTATTATGCCTTGGGCTTAAGTTATTTCCAAAGAGAAGATTATAAATCGAGCAAAGAAGTATTTAATAAATTCCAGCTAGAACACAAAGATAGTTATTTGCGGCCGCAGGCCGTATATCTTTTGGGGACTAGCCTGTATAATCTAGGTAATTTTACTGAAGCAATAGAGGTATTTAAAGATATCATAAGGACATGCGGCCAGGATATTGAGCTGGTGCAAAAGGCAGAATATGAGATAGCCGATTGTTACGATCAAATGGGCAATGAAAAAGAGGCAATGTCCCGTTTTAAAGCGCTGCGTTCAAAATACCCTGACTCAAGGCTTACTCCGGAGATCATCTGGTGGCTAGGAGAGTATTATTACAGGCATAGTGATTTGGCTATGGCGCGTAGATATTTTCTTGCGCTTATACAGGACTTTCCTAAAAGTAATCTTATAACCGATGCCTATTATGTCATAGGCTCTATTTATTCAGAAGAGAAACAGTATGAGCAAGCCATAGCTAGCTTTAAAAAGGTAATGGAATTTGCAAAATCAGACCTCACAGGGCAGGCAGCGGTTTCCATAGCAGATATATACGTTAAGCAGGATAAAGATGATTTAGCGCTTTCTACCTATAAGGAGGCAGTAGAGGTATACCAGAATTTAGGGCATCTTATATATCCTAAGGTTGCCGGTATATATTATAAAAAAGGAGATTACGGGCAGGCCCTAGGGTTTTACCGTAAAAGTTTAGAGTTGGTCCCACTAAGACAGATGCCTGATATCCAATTCAAGATAGGCGAGCTTTTGGAAACTCAAGGCAAGCCGCAGGATGCGGTTGAGGAGTATTTAAAAGTAACTTACCTTTATTCAGAGAACAATGATCTGGCAGTCAAGGCGCTTCTTAGGGTAGGTTCGATTTATGAAAATAAAAGTAATATTACGGAAGCTATAAATATATATAGAAGGATTGTCTCTATGGACGTTAAAGAAGCCAAGTATGCCAAGGAGCGTATAGATTGGTTAAATAATCATAAGGATAAATAAGGAGGTCAAAAGATGGATTTATATAAGATGGGCTTATGGCAGGTTTTTTTAGCAGGCGGTCCGGTTATGTGGCCGATACTCCTGTGTTCTATTTTTGCCCTTGCTATAATCTTAGAAAAGATATGGCATATGCATAAGATAAGAATAGATACCCAGCAGTTCCTCTCTAGTATTTTAGACAAGATGAAGCGTCATGAGGTAAAGGAGGCTATGCAGATTTGTGATAAAACTAATAGCCCCGTAGCGCACATACTAAAGGCAGGCATTTTAAAATATGACCGGCCGCGCGAGCAGATAAAAGAATCTATAGAAGATGCTTCTTTGTATGAGGTGCCTAAGCTTGAAAAAAATCTTACTGCCTTGGCTACTATAGCGCATATATCTCCGCTTCTGGGTCTTCTAGGCACGGTAACCGGAATGGTTAGATGTTTTCAGACTATTCAGATGAAAACTGCTTCTTTGCATCCGGTATCCCCGGGAGATTTAGCAGGAGGTATTTGGGAGGCGCTGCTTACTACTGTAGCGGGCTTGATTGTAGCCATACCTACATTTGTGGCTTATAATTATTTAGTCAACCAGGTAAATACCTTTATCCTGGAGATGGAGAAGGCATCTACCGAATTGATCAATTTCCTTACAGAATAACCTTAAATTTATAATCAAGGAGAGGAAAATGCGTTTTAAGAGGCATATGGAATTGGAGCATGGGCTTAAGCAGATAGATATAGCTCCGCTAATAGATATGATATTCCAGCTATTGATATTTTTTATGCTTACCTCTAGTTTTGTCATACAGCCAGGCATAAAGGTTAATCTTCCGCGGGCAGTGACCAGCGAGGTAGTTAAATACGAAAACATAGAGGTGATTATATCTGCTGAGAATGTCGCCTATTTTAACGGCAATGTAGTAACTAACCTAGAACTCAAGAATCTGCTGAAGCAGGTCTCCAAGAGAAAGCAGGCTATCCTGATCAAAGCGGATAGGCGCGCCTCATTAGGCAGGGTGGTAGAGATTTGGGATACCTGTCGTGATTTAGGGATAACCCAGATAAACATAGCCACAAATCAGTAATGATTACGCCAGTATTTAAGAAGACGATCCTGGTATCTTTATTAGGACATCTTACTTTATTTAGCCTGGTTAGTTTTTCTTTCGGAGTCAGGCTTCCCAGGGCTGATTTTACCGGGGTTTATTTTTTAAAGGGGATTATTCCTAATCTCGATATCCTGACTAAAGATATCTTCTATGGCAGCGATATTAAAGGTATTTTTTCGCATAAAATAGGCGCGCTTATGTTGGATAAGGCAAAAAAAATAACCCCTGAGGTTCCCGGCGGGTATTTAAAGCCCAGAATCAATCTGCCATTTAATAGCGAAAAGGCCTTCTTTAGCGGACCATCTACGCAAGCGGTATCTATTTCAAAAAGGAAAGAATCAGTAATCATGTTCTATCCTCAGATACCCTATCCAATCGCGCTATATTTTAAAGACAGGCAGACAGTGCATATCGAGCTTACGTTTAATGTAGTTACGCTAGGCAGGGGTAATTCAATTATGATTAAAAGGAAGATTTCCTCTGGCAATCTAGAGGCGGATCTTTTAAGCATGCGTTATATCAGCAGGTACCTTTTTATGCAGAGAATGGGCCTTGTCCCCAATAGCTGGCAGACGGTTAAGATAGACCTTTCCACAAAGCAAAATGATCAGCCTTGATTTCTCGTTAGCGATAGCGCTGTACACCTTTATTTTTCTGGTGGCGGTGCTTTTATTCTGGTTATTCAGCAGGAGGCAGAAGGAGAAGGACCTTTCCCTGGACCCCCGCTTCATCTGGTTCTGTTCGGTATGCACGTACACCTTCGTCAATACCAAGGAAGATAAAATATCCGTCTGCCCGCGCTGCGGCAGTTACAATAGGAAAGCGGAGTAAGCACGAAGATCCCGCAGACTATCTGGCTGCGGAGACCCCCACAGCTAAACACTTCGTAAATTCCGCAGGAATTTACTCGTAGCTATGAGGATTAATTCGGCCAAACAACTTAGCTTCGCTGCCACTCGCTAAGTTGCGGCCTCATTAAAAAACTCATTGACATAAATTTGGTATGTTCTAAAATAAGAAAAAGGAGGCAGGCGATATGATTACTGAGATCGGGATAGTAGCAGGCGAGATATGGCATTTTCTGGATCAGCAGCACAGTGAAGTTTCCCTGGCTACCTTAGCCCGCGGTATAGATAAGCCACGGGATAATGTTCTTATGAGCTTAGGTTGGCTTGCGCGTGAAGGGCATGTTATCCTACAACAGACTGATGCAGATTATGGTATCAGTTTAAGAAAGAATGCTTAGGCTTACCAGAAGAGGGGTAGTTTTGGTGTTGCTTTTAGGAACAATCCTTCTGGTGACAAGCTTGGCCGGGATTGCCTCTTATATTGTTTTGAATCAATCTAGGGTAGGCCAACATCAGGTAAATCGCATTAAGGCCCATTATGCATGTATGGCAGGCATAACCTTAGCCTTAGAAAAGCTAAGAATATCATCCTGGGACACAGCAAGCAATCCGCCATATTCCTTATGTCCTGATGCCTCCAGCTGTAGTGGAGCTTTAGCTTATGAAGAATATTGGGATATTCCCTACCGGGTAAATATTACCATTACTAACCCAGATATAAACGGCATACGCACAATAAACGCTACTGTAAATTACACCTACACGCCTTAAATCCTCTCAAAAGTCCCTATAATCTAAGTAAGTTTATAGTAATATTATATGCTTAAGCTTGCTATTTTATAGTAGTATAAG
>VGKF01000049.1 GCA_016867175.1 Candidatus Omnitrophota bacterium
CAAAAATTATGTTTTTGGTAAAGATATCAGCACCTTTAAACTTATCAAACATTTCTATGCCCTCTAGATGATAATCTTAAGGAATCTCCTCGCGCCTACCTTCAGAACCCCTTTCCCGGGAGGGGTAAAATCCTCAGAGGCAACTTTAGAGCCCTCAAAGAATACTGCCCCATCCTTAACGAGCCTGCGCGCCTCATTACCGCTTTTTACCAGCCCGCTCTTAAGCAATACGGCGATGATAGTATCTTTCTTTTTCAGCTTATACTGCGCGATGTCGTGAGGGAGCTCTTTCTGGGAAAATACGCTCTCAAATTCAAGGCGCGCATCATTACTCGCTTTATCCCCGTGGTATTGCCGCACAATATCCTGCGCCAACCTTAATTTTGCCTCTTTAGGATGCAAGGCCTTTACAGGCCCTAGGTCCTCATCAGTCAGGAGCGTATAATACTTGATCATCAGTTCATCGGAGATAGACATGATCTTGCCGAACACCTGCGAGGGAGATTCATTGATGCCGATATAATTTCCGTATGACTTGCTCATCTTCTGGATGCCATCAGTCCCTTCTAGAAGCGGCATAGTCAATACTACCTGCGGCGCCTGAGCAAAGTCTTTTTGGATATCCCTGCCTACAAGAAGATTGAATATCTGATCTGTCCCGCCTAACTCCAGGTCAGCCTCCAGCTTTACCGAATCGTAACCCTGCAACAGGGGATACATAAACTCAAGCAATGATATATTCTCATTGCTTGAAAGCCTCTTTTTAAAATCCTCCCTGGCTAACATCTGGGCGACTGTGGCATGCGTAGTCAAACGTAGCATATCTAGCACCGACATCTTCTCAAACCACTCGCTGTTAAAGACTACCGTGACCTTATCCAGATCTAAGACCTTGGAGACCTGCTTTTTATAGGTAGCGGCGTTCTTGATTACCTCTTCTTTACTCAGCTGCTTCCTTAATTCAGAGCGTCCGCTAGGGTCTCCGATGCAGGCAGTAAAATCACCAATCAGGAAAATAACTCTATGGCCCAGTTCCTGAAATTGCCGCAGCTTTCTTAAGAGCACGGTGTGCCCCAGATGGATATCAGGGGCAGTAGGGTCAAAGCCGGCCTTTATGGTAAGCGGCTTTTTATTCTTGATGCTCTGCTCTAGTTTTAGCTTGAGTTCTTTTTCTGAGATTATCTCAACGGCGCCACGCTTAATGATTTCTAGCTGACGTTCTATGTCCATAATCTTCTCCTTCTACTTTAAACTTTAGCCGAGAGGCCGATCTTGGCCTGCTCCACATCCACTTTTATTACCTTGACTTTTATTTTATCTGCCGGCTTAATAGTCGCGAGCATATTGCTATCTATTTCGCTGGCATAAACCAAGCCCTCCAGGTCTTCTTCTACCTTGACGAATACCCCGAATTCAGTAATGCTGACCACCTCTACCTCTAAAGGCGTTTCCAAAGGGTATTTCTCGGCGATCTGCGGCCAGGGATTCGGCTGCAGCTGCTTTAATCCTAAGGCAATCCTGCGGTTCTTGCTATCCACGGAAAGGACCTCTACTTCAACCTTCTGTCCTTTCTTAAGCAGATCCTGGGGGTGGGCCACCCTTTTGGTCCAGGACATATCCGAGACGTGGATCATCCCCTCAAGGTTACTGTCCAGCTCTACAAAAGCACCGTACTCGGTAAAACCCCTGACCTTGCCGGCTACCCTTAAACCCTGTTGATACCTGGACTCTGCCTCAAGCCAGGGATTCTGCTCCAGCTGTTTAAGGCTTAAGGAGATCCTGCGCGAATCTTTATCTATGCTTAAGACCTGAGTCTCCAGCATATCTCCTACCGCAAACATCTCTCCGGGATTATTAATCCTCTTTGTCCAGGATATCTCGGATACATGGATCAGGCCTTCGATCCCTTTTTCTAATTCCACAAATACCCCGTAAGGAAGAATATTCACTACCTTACCCTTGAGCTTTGTCCCTACGCTATACTTAGACTCCATATCCTGCCAGGGATCGGGTAAACGCTGTTTAAGCCCCAGCGAAACCTTATTTGCCGCCTGATCCAGGCTTAAAATCACCACTTCTATCCTATCCCCTAAAGCTACTGCCTCTGAAGGATGGCTGATCTTTGACCAGGACATATCCGTAATGTGCAGCAGGCCGTCTACCCCGCCCAAGTCAATAAAGGCGCCGAAGTCGGTTATCGCCTTGACTGTGCCTGTGCAGATAGAACCTGCCTTGAGCTCATTCCAGATCTTATCCTTGGCCTCTGACTTTTCTTTCTGCATTGCCTCCCTGCGCGATAAAATAATACTGTGGCGCAGATGGTTAATCTTGACAATCTTAAACTTAAAAGTTTTTCCGATTACGTCTTTATCCAGCATATTCTTAAAGGCAGAAAGAGAGGCAGGCAAAAATCCCTCTATTCCGGTTACATCTACTAAGAATCCGCCTTTGATTTTACGCATCGGCCTTCCGGAGATCAAATCCCCCTCCTGGGCGTTCTTGACTATCTTATCCCAGCCCTGCACGCGCACTGCCTTTTCCCGGGAGAGTATGATGTTGCCGGAATCATCCTCTACTGAATCCACAAAAAAATCGAGCTCCCTGCCTACCTCAAGATCATCCTTAGAGAATTCGGCAACAGGAATAATCCCTTCCGACTTAAAACCCACATCTACCAGCACCCCCTTGGGCTTAACGGAAATGATCCTACCCTTAGTGACTTCACCCTCTTTTATGATCTTGATACTCTGGTTGTAAAGCTCCTCCATACTGATCTTTTCTTCTGACATTTGAATCCTCCTTAATGATTTTATTTATTTTGGTTAAATGTTTTTTAAATAACTATAAACGTAAAAGAAAATACAACACCTCCTTTACAAAAAATTGAGCACCACAAGCTTTTATACAGCGAAATCCACCGAAGGGGGACGATGCCGTAATAATGCTAGTCAGGAAACAAGAAAATAAAACGATAGGTTTTAGGGCCTGCGGATTTTTATTGGAACAGTTTTCTAGCATGCAAGATGCCTGATATCGTCCATAATACGCATTGCGATATCTTCATACGGCATCCTCCCTTCTATAGAAATCTGCTTGCCGAAAGAGACAGAAATCCTTTCTCTTCGGATAACCTTGGCGTGTTTAGGCAATGCCTTCTCTGTGCCGCTGATAAAGGCGGGGATGACCGGCACTGCAAGTTTTGCTGCTAGGAATCCTATGCCTGCCTGCGGCTTATCAGGTTCTGCTTTGCTATCCTGACGGGTCCCCTCAGGAAAAAGGGCCAGGGCCCCTCCGCGCCTGACCCTGCGCATGGCTTCCTTAAGCGCCGATTTATCAGCAGAATCTCTTTTTACCGGAAAGGCATCTACCGCAGCTATTAAACTCCCGAATAAAGGAATTCTAAAAAGACTGTCTCTGGCCATAAAATTCAAGGGCCGCCTCGAGGCAGCGCCTAAGGCCAAGGGATCCAAATAACTAGTGTGGTTGCAGGCCAGGATAAAACCTCCGCGCTTAGGTATGTTCTCTGTTCCTTTTACTTCCATTCTAAAATATGCCTTAAAAAACGGGACAACTAATAACGCCCTTACGATACTGTAAAGCATCTTAAAGAATCAGCCTCCTGCCGAATGCCAGGAGCTTTTTAGTTTTAGCTAAGCTCTTGGATTCCGCATATACGCGCATAATCGGCTCTGTGCCTGAGCCACGAAACATAAGCCAACTCCCATCGCTACAAATAAGCTTTAATCCGTCATAGTCTTTGGTCTCAACCACCGGCTTACCCAAGATGCTCTTTATCTTCCTAAAATCTCCGGTATTGACTTTTAGGTCAGGTATCTTTAAATCTTCACGCAGATAATAATACCTGCCGAAACGTTTCTCCATCTGGGAGAGTATCTTAATCATGGCTTTCTTGCGGCAGGCCATCATCTCAAGCAAGAGTACTCCGGCCAAAGTCCCGTCTCTCTCCGGGATATAGCCCTTAAAGCCCATGCCTCCTGCTTCCTCTCCTCCTACTAAAATATCTCTTGTATCCATGAGGTTTGAAATATATTTAAACCCTACCGGAGTCTCATATAATTTTAGGCCAAGGACACTAGTGATATTATCCATCATATTGGTCCCTACTATGGTCTTAACCACCCCGCCTTTCATTTTTCTATCCTGAAAAAGATGCAGCGCCAACAACCCTAATATTTTCTGCGGGGGTATGAACTCCCCCTTTCCGGCGAAGGCAGCGATCCTGTCAGCGTCGCCGTCCAGCACCAGGCCCAGGTCAAAGCTTTCTTTCTTCATCTTATCTATAGTGGGCCCCAGGTTCTCTAGCACCGGCTCAGGGCGCAGGCCGCCAAAAGAAGGATTGACCTCACGACGCAGAAACTCTAATTTTATGGAACTTCCGGCAAGCACCTGGGCAATAAAACCGTTTCCGCTGCCGTGCATAGCATCGACTAAAACTTTGAACTTTGCCTTTTTAAGTTTTTTTAAGTCAATATAGCCGCGCAGGAATTTGATATATTCCCTGGTTAAATCTGCTTTCTTAACTAGGCCTCTTCTGCCTTTATAGCTACGGGGCCTCTGTATAAGCCTCTCTACTTCATCGGTAACCTCTACCCCTGCTGCGCCTCCGGAGGCAGTTTTAATCTTTATGCCATTATACTCAGCCGGATTATGACTGGCGGTAATCATTACCCCTGAAGCAAGCTTTCTTTTGGCTACGGCAAAACTTAGGGCCGGAGTAGGTATAGCCCTATCCGAAAGGGTTACCTCTATGCCGTTTTGCGCCAAGACTTCAGCCACTGTCAAGGCGTATTTATCGGAAAGAAAACGGGTATCAAAACCTACAGCCATCTTAACCTTCTTGCCGCAGTTCTTTCGGTTATAATAATCGGCGATCGCCTTAGCTACGCGCCTGACATTAGCAAAGGTAAAGTTCTCACTGATAATACCCCTCCATCCATCGGTACCGAATTTAATCTCTGGATTAGCTTGCATTTCTGATCCTTTCAATCGCCTGCTTCCTATCCTTTGCCCCAAAGATATATGAGCCTGCTGCCAGTATGTTAACCCCCGCCTTGATCAGGGCTCCTGCCACCTTATCATTCACTCCCCCGTCTACTGAGATCTCGCCCTTAAATTCAGAGCGCAGCCTTTTTATCTTAGGCAGCACCTCAGGGATAAATTCCTGGCCACCGAATCCTGGATTAACCGACATCACCAGGATAAAATCTACTAACTTTAATACGCCTTTAATTTTTGAAAATGGAGTAGGTGGATTGATGGAAACCCCAAACTTCACCCCTTGCTTACTTAATTTTTTCTTTAAACGCTCTAAGGTTGATCTGGAAACAGTCTCGATGTGCACGGTGATCATGTCGCTTCCTGCCTTGATAAAGCTATCCACGAACTTCTCAGGACTCTCTATCATCAAGTGCACATCCAAAGGTAACCTCGTGATTCTGCGGATAGACTTGACTACTGCCGGGCCAATAGTAATATTGGGGACAAAATGCCCGTCCATCACATCGATATGCAGCATATCTGCCCCTAAGCGCTCTACAGATTTTATCTCTCTATCCAAGCAGCTAAAATCAGCGGAAAGTATGGAAGGTGCAATTTTAATCTTCATCGGTATAACCTCTTTTTATTGATATAGCTCATTACCGCATCAGGGACCAGATAACGGAAAGATTTGTTTTCTTTTATGCAGGCGCGTACTTCAAATGCCGATATATCCACTGCGCGTATGGCAACCGTTGAGATATAAGAAGGTATCTCCTCTAGCGGATAGCCTGGCCTGGTAGCCACCACAAACTTTACCATCTTGATAATCTCGGATAAATCCTTCCAGTCATTCAAATATTTAAGCAGGTCTGAGCCTGTGATAAAATAGAGCTCATCCTTGGGGTATCTATTTTTAAATTCCCGCAGCGTATCTATGGTGTAAGACCTGCCGTCCCTTTTTATCTCGATATCCGAGAGCGAAAAATATCTGTTCGCCTTTATGGCAAGCCTGACCATATTATAGCGGTGGCAAGCCGCAACGATATCCAGGTTATCTTTATGCGGAGGAAGGTAGGCAGGGACAAATATAACCTTATCTAGGCTTAGCTTCTCCCTGATCTCTTCGGCTAAGATAAGATGGCCTATATGCACGGGGTTAAAGGTCCCTCCTAATATGCCTATCCTCATCTCCTCACCTGGCCGCTGCCTATGATCTCGTATTTATAAGTGGTCAGCTCCTCTAGCGCCATAGGGCCGCGGGCATGCAGCTTATCCGTGGATATCCCTATCTCAGCGCCCAGGCCGAACTGATAGCCGTCGGTAAAACGCGTGGAGGCGTTTACATAGACGCAGGCAGAATCAACATTTTCTAAAAATTCATCTGCGTGCTTTTTATTATCCGTTACGATAGCATCCGAATGATGCGAGCCGTATTCATTGATATGGTTAATTGCCTCTTTTAAATTATTGACCGCTTTAATAGAAAGAATCAAATCCAGATACTCCCTGCGGTAATCTAAATCAGAGGCCGGGCTTACCCCCTTGATAATCCTGCGGGTTGAGAGACAGCCGCGCATCCTGACTCCTGCCTCCCTAAACTTCTTGGCCATCCCGGGGAGAAATCTCGCTGCTATATCTTTATGTACCAGCATGCTCTCCATAGCATTGCACACGCCAGGACGCTGGACCTTGGCATTGAAACAGATCTCCTGGGCCATATTTAAGTCCGAACAATCATCGACATAAACATGGCAGATGCCTTTATAATGTTTTATCACCGGTATAAGAGAAGAACGCACTACCTTGCGTATCAGGCCCTCTCCTCCGCGGGGAATAACCAGGTCTATATAGTCATTT
>VGKF01000050.1 GCA_016867175.1 Candidatus Omnitrophota bacterium
AGGCGCGACGCCAAGTATCTTTCTTTATCCTGCCGCATCGCCGCGGAGCTGGGAGCGCATATCGTCAAGACCTATTACTGCGAAGATTTTGAAAAGGTAGTCGAGTCCTGCCCTGTGCCGGTAGTGATTGCCGGAGGCCCGAAGCTAAAAGATGAGCTGGACGTATTTCAGATGGCCCATGACGCTATTTCTAAGGGCGCCAAAGGCGTGGATATGGGAAGAAATATCTGGCAGTCCAGATGGCCGGTCGCAGTTATCTCTGCCATAAAAAGCATAGTGCATGAAAAGGCAAGCGTAGATAAGGCCACAAAGTTATTCGAGGAGCTTAAAAAGTAAGGCCCGCATAAATATGTTTCCCAGGAAGAATCTCCTTATATTCTTATGTATCTTTGCAGGCACGCTATATTCCTGTAGATTGGCTTATCCCGCCGGCCTGCGTAAACTCACTGTATTTTATTCTACTACTTGCCATAAATGCCTGAGTATTAATCAGGATTTAATGCCGCAGATAGAGGAAAAATTTAAAGATAGCATTGAAATAGATTACCGCGATATAGCCGAGCTTGAAAATTATAAGCTGCTCTTGGGTCTAGAAGCCAAATACGGGGTAAATATAAAAAATACCCTGCCGGTTTTTTATATGGAAGACAGTTTTTTAAACGGGGAAGGCCAGCTTTCTAATAAGCTAGAATGGTTTATCAGCGAGGCCTTAAAGAACCCTCCTCCAAATAAAGAAGAGCTACCCAGGATAGACCTGGTTTCACGTTTCAATAATTTTAGGCCCCTGGCAATAGCCGGCGCAGGCCTAATTGACGGGATCAACCCTTGTGCCTTTACCGTAATAGTTTTTTTCATCTCCTTTCTGGCCTTACAAAGATACAAAAAGAGAGAGATCGCCCTGGTAGGCCTGGCCTTTATACTCTCCGTCTTTCTTACTTATATTTTGATTGGTCTTGGTTTATTCGGTTTTCTATATCGGCTCAAGGGGTTCTTATTAGTCTCGCGCATTATCAATCTAGGGATTGGTTTACTTTGTTTTGTTTTAGCAGGGCTTGCCCTATACGATTTATTTAAATTTATAAAGACTAAAAGCACGGAAGAGCTCACCCTGCAGCTTCCGGAGTCCTTAAAGAACCGCATACACGCGATAATAGGGCTGCATTACAGAAAGAGCAAGTTAGGCGATAGCGAAAGCGGGAAAAGGAGCGCCATAGGTTTATTGGTCAGCGCTCTTATAACAGGGTTTCTGGTTTCGATAATAGAGGCAGTCTGCACCGGACAGGTGTATCTGCCTACTTTAGTTTTTATCCTTAAGACTACGCCTTTAAAATTACGGGCAGCCGGTTATATCCTGCTCTATAATATCATGTTTATCCTGCCGCTTTTTATAATATTTCTTTTTGCCTTATGGGGGGTAACTTCCGAGCAATTCGCAAAGGTGATGAAAAAACACCTGGCTGCCATTAAAATCATTATGGCGATTCTGTTTTTTGGCCTGGGCTTGACCCTGGTATATTCTCAGGCGCCCGAACCGCTGCGGCAGTCGCAGCCTAGCCAAGAGAGCGAGGAATGGGATTTTGGCCAAGTGAAGGAGGGAGAGCTTGTCAGGCACACATTCTTATTAAGGAATAAATCTAGAAGCATCTTGAATATAAAACAGGTGAGCACCTCCTGCGGCTGTACACTCTCTAAGGTGAAGAAAAACGTCCTTGCGCCAGGTGAAGTTACCCCAATAGAGGTGGCCTTTGACAGTAAAGGCTATTCCGGCCAGATCAAGCAATACGTATACGCGCATACGGATAGCCTTGACAATCCGGTTATTAGATTTATAATGAAAGGCAATGTGCTTAAAGGAGGCTGATTAAGATGTGGGGCTTAAGATTAAGGATGTGGCTTTTATTGACCGTACTCTTCGGGTTTATCTATGCGGTGCTGGTGGTTTTGGGCCGCAGTTTCCTGCGTATAGATAATTTCAATTTCTACCTGGTTATTTCCGTAGTATTGATGTTCGTGCAATATATGATCGGGCCTAAGATTGTAGAGTGGACCATGCGCGTTAAATATGTCTCGCGCCAGGAATACCCCGAGCTATACAGCATGGTAGAGGAGCTTTCCCGGAAGGCTAAGATCCCCGTTCCCAGGATAGGCGTAGCCCAGATAGATATCCCTAATGCCTTTGCCTTCGGCAGAAGCTTAAAAGACGGCCGCGTCTGTGTTACCGGCGGGGTCCTTAGGCTTTTAGATAAAAATGAGCTTAAGGCGGTATTGGGCCATGAATTGAGCCACCTTAAGAATCGCGATGTGTTGACCATTACCCTGCTTTCGGTTATACCGATGATAATGTACAGGATCGCCTGGAGCTATTTATTTTACGGACGCAGCCGCAACAACGAAAGGGGCGGAAACACAGTTTTACTGGGGATAGCCGCTTTTATTTTTTATTTCCTCACCAATCTTTTGGTGCTTTATGCCTCCCGTATCAGGGAGTATTTTGCGGATAAAGGCTCAATACTTTTAGGTAACAGCCCTTCTGCCTTAGCCTCAAGCCTTTATAAGCTAGTCTATGGCTCAGCTCGCACAGATAAAGAGTCGCTAAAAGAGGTAGAAGGCCTAAAGGCCTTCTTCGTCAATGATCCCTCCCAGGCTTTTAATGAAATTAAGGAGCTGCGCCAGCTTGACTTGGATAAGAGCGGGACCATTGATATTTCTGAGCTTGAGAATTTAAGAAATAAGAAGATACGTTTAGGCCTAGGCGATAAGCTTATGGAGATGCTTAGTACCCACCCTAATATGCTCAAGCGTATCAAGCGGCTCTCGCAATATCAGGCCTAGTAAATACTAATCCTTGGGCTTTCCTTTTTTCTCCTGCCAATTGAAGATTGAAAAGATCCCTGCGTGTGTTATAATTAGAGAAATTAGAAGGTACTTAGAAGGTACCAAATATTCGTAAGGTACTCAATACTCGCCATTTCAGATAGCTGGAGTATTGAGTACCGTTTTGCTCGCGATAATAAAATATTGCAAAACGGGGCGTGGCTCAGCTTGGCTAGAGCGCTTGCTTTGGGAGCAAGAGGTCACAGGTTCAAATCCTGTCGCCCCGACTCGCCTTAAGTTAGAGATAGGCGAGTCGGTATCCTCACCGAAGGTAAGGATACCTAACAAATATCAATGCGCCTGTAGCTTACATGAGCAGACGCTTTATGGAGCGAAGCGACATAAAGCGTAAGGCCGCAGGCCGTCTGCGAATGTAATACCACGCCCCGCAGGGGCGGGGTATCTTGACAATTTAATGCGCCTGTAGCTTACATGAGCAGACGCTTTATGGAGCGAAGCGACATAAAGCGTAAGGCCGCAGGCCGTCTGCGAATGTAATACCACGCCCCGCAGGGGCGGGGTATCTTGACAATTTAATGCGCCTGTAGCTCAAATGGATAGAGCAACTGCCTTCTAAGCAGTAGGTTGGCCGTCCGATTCGGCCCAGGCGCACCAGTTATTTTAATATGAAACTCCGGATAAAAATCTTAGTAATATCTGCAATAATATTTGCCCTGCTCTTCAGCGCCGCTTATTTATTTATCATTTTTAAGGGCAGAGCGCTTCTTATGGCAAGCCTGAGTGAGCTAACCCAGAAGAAAGTCACTGTCGGCTCTTTCAATCTTGCCCCTCCTTTTAAATTAGAGATAAAAAACCTCGATATCGAAGGCCTGGCAAAGGCCGATTATATATCTGTGGCCCCAAGCGTCATCGGTTTTATCCTGGGCAGGACCGCTTTAAATGAGGTTATTGCCTTAAAGCCGGAGTTAACCTACGAAAGGTTCCCCCCTAAGCCAGACCAGGCAATTGGCGCGTCTTCAGGCAGCGCCCAGGCAAAGAAAACCCCTTCCGTAGTAAAAAACCTGATCATCAAGCGTGTTATTATAAAAAACGGCAGGCTGAATTTTGTCGACCGCACTATCGGCAGCGAGGGGATTAAAATTACCTTTAAGGATATAGACTTTACCTTGAATAACGCCTATCTCTTTCCGCGTTCGGTGATTACTAATTTTGATTTAAAGGGCAGGATCCCCTGGCAGGATGGCCAGGAAGAAGGAAAGATTTCTTTTTCGGGCTGGCTTAATTTGTTCAAACAGGATATAAAGGCAGTCCTTAAGATCGAGGATATTGACGGCGTTTATCTCTATCCTTATTATTCAAGCTGGATGGACATGGGGAAGGCGCGTATTGAAAAAGCAAAACTTAATTTTAAAAGCGATATCGAAGGCGTAGATAATAACCTGGTTGCCAAGTGTCGCCTGGAGCTGACTGATATCGTGCGCAAGCCCCGGTCAGCCGAAGAGTCCGAAGATAAAGCAGAGAGGATTGCCAGCGCCGTGCTTGATATCTTCCGCGCGCTTAATCAGGGGAAGATCGTGCTGAATTTCAATATCAGGACCAAGATGGACAGGCCGGAATTTGGTTTTGCCAATATCAAGATGGCGGTAGAGGACAAAATCTCAAAGGCCAGAGGTTCGGGCGTTATAAGCGCGCAGGATATTATCTCCTTTCCGGCTAAATTAATGCAGGGCATATTTAAAGGCGCAACCGATATCTCAAAAGGCCTTTTTGACGGAGCCTCCGCCTTAGGCAAAGAACTGCAAAAGACAGCAGAAGAAACTTTTCGCCGGTAATCCAGGCCCTAAAGCGCCTGATTTGTATTGAAAAGCAGGATAAAACAGATATAATTATTTATCAGGAGAAAAAAGATGACAGGTATGCAGAACAATGAATTTATTCAAGAAAGACGCAGCGCCAAGAGAAAGATAGCTAAGTTTTCCATGCGCTATAAGCTGATTGGCAAAGAGGATTTCTCCCAGCATATTGCCACCACAGTTAATGTAAGCTCTCAGAGCGTTTTATTTGAGACAGAAGAGGCCCTGCCCTTAGGGACAAAGCTCGAAGCTGAATTGATCGTTCCTTCTTTATCCAGGCCAATGCAGTTTAAAGGGAGTATTAAAAGGAGCGAAGAGATAGCTTCGGGTGTTACCGGTAAGACCAGATATTTACATGCCATGGTCTTCGAGAATATCGCCAAGGAATATCAGGATGCGCTGGAAAGGTTTGTTCAGATAACCGACATCGACAGTATCCTGCGCATGGCTATAAAAAAGAATGCCTCTGATATACATCTGGTAGCTGGCCAGCCTCCGGTATTGCGTATACAGGGAGATCTGGTGCCTTTGGAGGCGCCGCCTATCCCTTCGCAGAGCCTTAAAAAGATCATTTATTCTATTATGAACGACAGGCAGAGAGAGGCTTTTGAAAAAGACCTGGAGATGGATTTATCCTATATGATCCCTGAGGGTGCGCGCTTTCGGGTAAACGTGCATCTTGAAAAAGGGAACCTTGAATCTGCCTTCAGGATTATCCCGGCAAAGATTAAGACCGTAGCTGAGCTGGGGCTGCCCAAAATTGTGGAAGAACTAGCCAGAAAGAAGAGGGGCCTGGTTATAGTAACCGGCCCTGCAGGCTGCGGAAAAAGCACTACCCTGGCAGCAATGGTCGACCTGATCAATAGAGAAAGAAGGTGCATGGTTATCAGCATCGAAGACCCTATAGAATACGTGCATAAATCCAAAGAGAGTATAATAAAACAGAGGGAAGTGGGTACGGATACCCTCTCTTTTGCCAGCGCCCTTAAGCATGCCCTGCGCCAGGACCCCAACGTGATCCTGGTCGGTGAGATGCGCGATTTGGAATCCATCTCTATGGCCATTACTGCTGCTGAGACCGGGCATCTGGTTTTAGCTACCTTGCATACTTCAGATACCGTAGAGTGTATCAATAGAATAATAGATGTTTACCCGTCGTATCAGCAGGCTCAGGTCGCCTCACAGTTGACTGCCTGCCTGGAGGGGATAGTCTCTCAGTTGCTTCTGCCCAGGAAAGATAGTAAGGGGAGAGTAGCAGCAACCGAGGTCTTGGTCATAACATCAGCCATAAGAAATCTGATGCGCAGCAAGAAATTCGAGCAGATTTATTCATATGTAGAGTCCGGCGGACAATTCGGCATGCATACAATGGATGATTCCCTCCTTGAGTTAGTAAAAGGAGGCCTAATAGATTTACAGCAGGCATTAGGATTTGCCAAGAATCCTACCAGGTTTAATCTTGGACAGGCGGAGAGGTAGATTGTTCCGGCAGGTCCTTGGTGCCTTCGGCACCAAGGATCACCAAAAACCTTTCCAAATAAAAGCATAATGTAGTTTTTGGTGGGTGTAGCTCAATTGGTCAGAGCGTTAGACTGTGGCTCTAAAGGTTGCGGGATCGTTCCCCGTCACCCACCCTTAATTTGCCCTAATTTCTACTGTAGGCAAATTACCCCGAAGCATATGCAAAAATTATCGAAGAGAATTTTCGCATGGTTATGCGAGGGGTAAAAGAATTCTTGCCGGCGTTTTGAACGCGGAGCTAAAGACAAGCGATTAGGCAAGTGGTAAATACCATGCCCACTAAAATGAAAATGATGAAGCTAAGACTTTTTATCCTTTCGACAGCTATCCTTTTATCAATTCTATCGCTTACTAAGTTTGTAATGGCCGCGCCTAAGCAGCAGGAAGAGCCTGTTTATGTGGCAAATTTTAATTATACGCCCCCTGCG
>VGKF01000051.1 GCA_016867175.1 Candidatus Omnitrophota bacterium
ACAGCGTAGACAATATACCTGCAGTGGTAGGAAAGGCAGCTGCCCTGGAATTGCTCCTTGACTTCGGCTCTTTAGATAAAATGCTGCGCAGCATAGATAAAATAAAACAAGAGAAGTCCCGAAAGACAATTGCGGGTAATCTCCAGAAGATAAAATTAAATGAAGAATTGGTGAAGCTTGATAGCCAGGTAGATATAGATTTTGATTTAGAGAAGGTAAGGATAACCGAGCCTAATTTAGAAGAGCTGCGAAGGTTGTTTAACCATCTTGAATTTAAGAGTTTCTTAAAGGAGCTGCCTCAGGAAAAAGAATCAGGGGCCGATATAGAAGTAAAGACTATAGAAGACAGGGAGTTGGAGGGGTTGATCCCTAAAGAAGGAGAGCTATTTTTATACGGAGAGAGCCTCCAGGGGCTTACCTTTGGCATTAAGGAGAGGGTATTTGAATTAAAGAGGCCGGGCCGAGTGTTTAAGGCGCTGCTTGCTGACCCAAAGATAAAAAAGATAGGGCATGACCTTAAAAAGATAAAAGTCTCTCTGGCAAAAGAGGATTTTATTTTAGAAGGGATCAGTTTCGATACCATGATCGCCGCGTATCTGCTCAATCCTTCTAAGTCGGAGTACGGCCTGGCGGATCTGGCCTGGGATTATCTAGGGGCGCAGCCGGTTGACTCGCTTAGCCGGGCAAAGGCCATGAGTTTTATATTTGAGCTGAAACCAAGGCTGGAAAAAGAGTTGGCTGAAAAGTCGCTGACCAAGCTTTTTGTTGAGCTTGAGATGCCACTGGTTGAAGTGCTCACACAAATGGAGTTGTGCGGGATAAAGCTTGATTTAGTAATCTTAAAACAGCTCTCCAAGGACATAGAAAAGAGGCTGGTGAAATTGATCGCTGAGATCTACGCTATCAGCGGATGCGAGTTCAATATAAATTCTCCCAAACAGCTGCGCGAGATTCTTTTTGAAAAACTGAAACTACCGGTGGTTAAAAAGACTAAGACCGGGCCATCCACAGATGAAGAAGTGCTTAAGGCGCTCTCCGGAAAAAACAAACTTCCGGCCTTACTCTTAGAATATCGTCAACTGACCAAGCTTAAAAATACCTATATAGATGCCTTGCCTGAGTTGGTAGATAAAAAAAACAGCAGGGTGCATACCTCTTTTAATCAGACAGGGACTGAGACCGGAAGGCTTAGCTCAAGCAATCCCAACCTACAGAATATCCCGATCAAAACAGATATCGGTAAAAATATCAGGCGCGCGATAATCTCCTTTGATAAAGAGAGCTCGCTTTTATCCTGTGACTATTCGCAGATAGAATTGAGAATCCTGGCGCACCTGTCTAAAGACGAAGCCCTTATAGAGGCCTTTAAAGGAGATAAGGACATACACCGCATTACCGCCAGCCTAGTTTGCGGCCTGGATGAAAAAGATATAGAAGATAGTCAGCGCAATATGGCCAAGCGGGTTAACTTTGGGATAGTTTACGGGCTTACCTCGTATGGCCTGGCGCGAGATTTGGGTATTTCAGTGGATGAGGCAGGCAGGTTCATCGAGGCCTACTTTGCGCGTTATCCTAGAGTAGAAGATTATATACAAAGGCAGATCGAGAGGGCTCAGGAGGATGGTTTTGTCACTACCCTTTTAGGCAGGAGGAGGTACATCCCCGGGATCAACGATAAGAACCAGTCCCTTAGGCAGTTTGCCCAGCGCCAGGCAGTGAATACGCCGATACAGGGTTCAGCCTCTGATTTGATAAAATTAGCGATGGTCCAGATCCAGCGTAAGATGAGTTGCGCAGGTTTTAAATCAACCATGATTTTACAGATTCACGATGAATTACTTTTTGATGTGGTGCAGTCAGAGTTAAAAGAGGTGGCAGCGCTGGCAAGAGACAGGATGGAACATGTGTTGAAATTAGATGTGCCGATTAAAGTAGATATAAAAACTGGAAAAAACTGGTTAGATATGGAGGTAATCAAATGAAGATAGCAATCTGTGCTTCTGAGGTTGTTCCTTTTGCAAAAACAGGTGGTTTAGCCGATGTAGCCGGAGCGCTTCCGTTTGCGCTTGAGGATGCAGGGCAGGATGTAATTATTATTATGCCTAAGTATAAATCTATACAGGAGCCGAAATTCAAGATCAGCAAAGTCAGGCAAGGCGCCTCTTATTCAACAATAGGAAAGGATATTAAAGTTTATTTTATCGAGAATGAGGCTTATTTTAACCGCGACTCTCTGTATGGAGATAAAAACGGAGATTACCCGGATAACTTAAGCAGGTTCTCTTTCTTCAGCCGCACTGCCTTGGATTTATTAAAAGAGATAAATTTTAAGGCGGATATTATCCATGTGCATGACTGGCAATCATGCCTGGTGCCGGTTTATCTAAAAACATTGTATAAGGATGAGCCATTTTATAAAAAAATGAGGACGGTCCTGACCATACACAATATAGGCTATCAGGGTCTCTTTAACAGGGAAGAATTTCCCAAACTTGGCCTGGACTGGGGCCTCTTTAATATGGAGGGCTTAGAGTTTTACGGTAAGGTCAATATCCTAAAAGGCGGGATGATCTTCTCTGATATCATCAATACCGTCAGCGAGGCTTATAGCCGCGAGATACAGGGTAAGGAATTCGGCTATGGCTTGGAGGGAGTCCTGGCTAAACGCAAGGATGATCTTTTCGGCATATTGAATGGCTTGGATTATACTATTTGGAACCCACAGGATGATAAATTTATCCTTGAAAATTTTTCTAGCGCCGACCCCGCGGACAAGCATAAAGATAAAACTGACCTGCAGGCTTTTTGCAAGCTCCCGCTTAAAAAAGAGGTACCTCTTTTTGGCATAGTCTCAAGGCTGGCTGAGCAGAAGGGCCTGGATATATTGAGCGAGGCAATGGAGGAAATCTGCAATATGGATATACAGCTGGTGATCCTTGGGACAGGAGATTTAAAGTACCATCTTATTTTAGAAGAGATGGTTAAAATTTATCCCAAAGTCATATCGCTGCACCTTAAGTTCGACGATACCCTGGCGCATAAGATATATGCCGGCTCTGATATATTCCTGATGCCCTCCAAATATGAGCCCTGCGGCCTTGGCCAGATGATCAGCCTAAGGTACGGCACTATCCCCCTGGTATTTAAAACCGGAGGACTGGCAGATACCATAAACGAAAAGAACGGGTTTATCTTTGATAAGTACGCAAGCCGGGACTTAGTTGATACCATAAAAAAGTCCATAAAGGCCTTTAAGGATAAAAAGAAGTGGAAGAATCTTATCTCTGTGGCCATGAAGTGCAACTTCTCTTGGTCTGCGTCAGCCAAGAGGTATATCCAGCTTTATGAAAAGGCAAAGAAAAAATAAAAGAAGGATAATCTTAGGTATAACCGGAAGCTTTGGCAGCGGAAAATCCACTGTAGCCAGGCTCCTTAAGGCAGGTTCCTGTAGCTTGATTGACGCCGACAGGATAGCCCATCAGGTACTGCGGCAGAGGGATGTCCATAAGAAGATAGTCAGCATATTCGGTCAGGCGGTATTAGGAAAAGGCTCCCTTGATCGTAGGAGATTAGGGAGCCTTGTATTCTCCAGTAAGAGGATATTAAAAAAACTACAGGAGATTGTGCATCCTAGGGTTATTGGTATTATCAGGGATAAAATAGAAACGTCCCCTAAAAATATTATTTTAGACGCGCCCCTGCTTATCGAGGCTGGATTAGGAGATTTGGCGGATAAGATACTGGTGGTTAAGATAAGCAGGGCCAAACAGGTCAAGCGGCTTCTTAGTAAGACTACTTTAAGCAGGGCAGATATTTTAAGGAGGATACGTGCGCAGTTTCCTCTCTCAATGAAGGTCCGTATGGCGGATTTTATAATAGATAATAACGGCAGTTTAGCTAAAACAAAAGAACAGTTGGTTAAAATTAGGAGGTTGTTGTGGAAAAATTAGATATCAAAAGTTTAAAAGAGACCAAGATCAGCGATTTGAACAAGCTGGCCAAGGAGTTTAATCTCAACGGCTCAAGCGGCCTTAAAAAACAAGACCTTATCTTTAAAATACTCCAGGCCCAGGCTGAAAAAGAGGGCCTGATGTTTGGCGAGGGGATATTAGAGATCTTACCGGAGGGGTTTGGTTTTTTAAGGTCTACTAATTATAATTATCTTCCCTGTCCGGATGACATCTATGTTTCTCCCTCACAGATAAGAAAATTTGATTTAAGGACCGGCGATACGGTCAGCGGAGAGATCAGGCCGCCTAAAGAGGGGGAGAAATATTTTGCCTTACTTAAGGTAGAGGCGGTAAACTTTGAGAACCCCGAGGAGGCCAAGGAGAAAATCCTTTTCGATAACCTCACCCCCATATATCCGCATGAGCATTTTATCCTGGAGACTAAGCCCGATGAGGTATCCATGCGTATAATGGACCTCCTTACTCCTATAGGAAAAGGGCAGCGCGGGCTCATTGTAGCCCAGCCCTACAGCGGAAAGACAGTACTTCTGCAGAAACTAGCTAATTCTATTACCACCAACCACCCCGATGTTATACTAATTGTGCTTTTAATAGATGAGCGTCCGGAAGAAGTCACGGATATGCAGCGGCATGTAAAAGGAGAGGTCATCTCTTCTACCTTTGATGAGCCTCCGGAGAGGCACGTGCAGGTAGCTGAGATAGTCTTGGAAAAAGCCAAGAGGCTGGTAGAACATAAAAGGGATGTAGTTATTCTCCTGGATAGCATTACCCGCCTGGCCAGGGCATACAATTCAGTAGTCCCGCATAGCGGTAAGGTGCTTTCAGGGGGCATAGATTCCAATGCCCTGCAAAAACCCAAGAGATTCTTCGGGGCTGCGCGCGGAGTAGAAGAGGGAGGCAGCCTTACCATAATCGCAACCGCCCTGGTTGATACTGGAAGCCGTATGGATGAAGTCATCTTTGAAGAATTCAAAGGCACAGGCAATATGGAATTACAGCTGGATAGGAACCTCTTCCAACGTAGGATCTACCCAGCTATAGATATCAAGCGCTCAAATACCCGGCATGAAGAGCTGCTTTTAAAGCAGGAGATATTGCAGAAGGCCTGGATTCTAAGGAAGGTGCTTAACGAGCTTAATAACGTTGAGGCGATGGAGTTATTGATCGAGAAGCTTTCAAAGACCAAGAATAACGAAGAGTTCTTAAACAGTATGAATCAATGAGGCCATAAGTTGCGGAGCAGTCGCGACGTAACTTATAAGGCCGAATTGATCCCCGAAGGGGACCAATACTGATAGTAGAGAGGAGAAACAGCGATGAAAGACAAGATTCATCCCAAGTACCAGGAGTGCGTAATCGTTTGTGCCTGCGGGAATACCATACATACCCGTTCCACTAAGCCCAACATCAGGGTAGAGGTATGCTCTAAGTGTCATCCGTTTTTCAGCGGTAAGCAGAAGTTCCTAGATTCCGCGGGTAGGGTGGATAAATTCATGAAGAAATACGCTAAAAAGTCAGAATAAAATAAAAACCTTGACTGTATGCTGGATAAACTAAAGAAATTAGAAGAGCGTTATCATGAACTAGAGGAGTTTTTAGCTTCTCCTGAGGCCTTTACCAATAAGGAGCAGTATAATAAGCGTGCCAAGGAGCTGGCGGATCTGCGTGAACCGGTCTCTTTATTTCATCAGTATAAACGCAACGAGAAAGAAATAGAAGAGATGGCCGAGATGCTTGCTGAAAAGCATGATAAAGAGTTTGCGCAGCTGGCTAAAAAAGAACTGGAGGATTTAAAGGCTGCTCAATTAGTGTTAGAGGCCAAGATTAATACTGCCTTGGCTGGCGAGGATAAAGATATTGGCCGTGATATTATAGTAGAGATAAGGCAGGGGACCGGAGGGGATGAGGCCGGGCTTTTCGCAGCAGACCTTTATCGTATGTACTCTATGTATGCCCAAAAGAAGGGTTGGAAGTTCGAGTCTATGTCTGCCAACACAACGGAGCTAGGCGGTTTTAAAGAGGTGGCCTTTAGTGTTAAGGGGCAGGATTCATATAAAAGGCTTAAATTTGAAAGCGGGGTGCACAGGGTGCAGCGCGTCCCCACAACAGAGGCCCAGGGAAGGATCCATACCTCGACAGCTACTGTAGCCATATTGATAGAGCCGCAGGAGGTGGAATTTGAGATTGAAGCAAAAGACCTGCGCATAGACACCTATCGCGCCTCAGGCCCTGGCGGACAGCATATGCAAAAGACTGATTCCGCAGTCAGGATTACGCATTTGCCTACAGGGGTGGTGGTCTCCTGCCAGGATGAGCGTTCGCAGCTTAAAAACAAAAACAAGGCGATGAGGATTTTGCGCGCCAAGATACTGGATGCTAAAAGAGAAGAAGAATCTAAAAAGCTCTCTCAGGCCAGAAAATCACAGGTTGGTTCAGGTGACCGCAGCGAAAAGATACGCACCTATAATTTTCCTGACCGCAGGGTTACCGACCATCGTATTAACTTCACCTCGCACAGGCTAGAGGCTATCTTTGAGGGGGATCTGGATGAGCTTTCCGATGCCCTGCTAAAGGCAGCACAGGAAAAACAAGAGGCAGGGCAATGAACGAGGCAGAATTATTATTCAGCCAGATACTTAAGTGTGACAGGCCAT
>VGKF01000052.1 GCA_016867175.1 Candidatus Omnitrophota bacterium
TTTCGTGTTCCACATCTTCCCCGGAGGCATCGGCAGGAACGATAAGGTAGAGGTTTTTAGTAGCAGGGTCAAAATAATTGGCAGTACCTAATTCCGGAGGGCCGCGGATAAATCTGATCCCCAGGCTCGATAAACACTCCATAGCCTCATCGCTAAGGCCGTATAATCTCTGCAGTTCTTTAGCCTTTAAGACTCCGAAATTATTTATAATCGCATCTATCCCGCCGAAGGTGCGGATCTCTGCGTTAACCTGTTCTCTGGATTTACCCCGGCTTGAGGCATCAAGAGGTATAATAGGCAGAGAAGAAAGACCCTCCAGCTCTTCCAGTGCTGCGGTGATAATAAGGCCTTCGTTAGAACGCGGCTTGACCGTCTTCAGGAAATGCCTAAACAATGTCTCTGTATCTACTGCGCCTACTGCGCCCACAAAACCCTTCACTAACACCTCTCTGACAACTTCGCGGTTTGCCTCTCTACGCGCATTGATAAAACCGAGCCCTGTTAAAATACCGTAATTTCTTAAATCTGCTATATAAATTAAAAGCAAGCGCATGAATTGGCTAAACTTCATCCGCTCTGCCTGGTCCAAATCTACGAACAAGACGAGATCAAACCTGTAACTATAGATAAAGTTTTCCGGCTTCATATCATTAATGGACCAACCCTTGTCTTCCTTCAAGCTCAAGCTATACCGCTCCTCCCAGGTCAGGAACCAGGCTTTCACCAAGAGCTCCACATTCTTACGGTATACACGCAGCTTATCTTCTTCAGGCAGTTTATCCAGAGTAAAGCCGTGTATAAACTCGCCGAAGGTAACCCCCCAGAATCCCAGGATATCTGCCAATTCTCTCATACGCTGACCAACCTCCGTAGGCGCTTCACGCGCCAGCTGATGCATATCCCAATATTCGCGTATCTGAAGGGAGATTGTCTGGTCTAATCTATAGAATACACTAAAAAGCCTGACCTCTTCCTTAGCCAGTTGGGCGTTTTCGATATCATCCCTATTTATGAACCTGATACCTAAGGCCTGATGGCCACGGTCGGTATCAAAGGAGACGCGGTAGACCATTTTTCTTGTCCCTTTCCCCACAAAATAAATCTCGCGGATGCCCCTGATAGTGACGCTCGTTACCCCTATTACCTTAGCCATATAATTTTCGAGTAGTTCACCGTAATGCTCGACAAGCAAGCGTACCAGTTCCACGATCTCTTTTTCCGGAGCACTATAGGTTACCCTGCGGTAATAATCATCGATCAACCCATGGATCACTTCATCCAGGCAGCTGCCCTGGACAACGCTACTTATCCCGGCAATAGTCTCTTCATGCTGCCTAGCTTTTATATGCAAGAGAGGCATTAAAGAGAAATGCCTATCTCTAAACTCTTGGATAGTCCCATTGAAGCCGCGGTTTCTTTCTATCTCGTAAGCCCTAACCCATTGCTCTAACTCATAGCCGTCATGTATAATCGCTGAAGCAAGAAGCGCTGGGCTGGCCTTAATAGCATCGTATAGCCCTTCGGGTATGTAAATGGCCCGCCTGGTAAGCCCGACATGCAGTACCTGAAGGTGATTCTCATCCTCGAAGGAGAGCAGGAAGGGTATGCTGCTACGGGGTATCACTGCTATGATATTGACATGCCTTCTTATGAATTCAGCTAACTCTGGAAATCCACGCTCGGCAATAATACGCAGGGCCTCTTCTATATATGCAGACTCAACGCTTCTCCTATCCAGGTATTCCCGGTCATCGCTGAGCTTAACCTGGGGACCCCGGCCATAAATCCAGACCATGCCAGCCTGTTTAATATCATCATTAACCTCAGGATGAGATATACCTTTGCCCTTAGCGATATTAGTTGTATCTTCAAAGAAGGTCTTAGCTTGATCTGGGCCAAGGTATGGCCCTTCTACTACTTCAATCATCTTATTATCTTCACCAATAAACTCTACATTATGTCCGGCTAAACTGATAATCTTATCACCTGCCTCTAAGATAACCTCGTCTACTCTTTCTTTCTGAGAGTTATAGATGATAACGCGCGCCCTGCCTCTTACAACCATTAAAATCTCGACTTTCGGATGTTCTATAGGATTATGTATATGCGGCCTGCCGATCTCTCCCTGCTTAGGAGATTTTGTTCCGATACCTAAGGCAAAACCCGGGTTAGTGATAACAGCGTATTTCTCAAATTCGATATCTCCCCTTAAAACCAAGGCTAATAGTTCACCCTGGGCGCTCTTTACAATCTCGGGGGTCTGTCTATCCCCTATAGTCTTTAGTGGTATCTCTGCGACAAGATCATTCACTACATCTAAATCAGAGGCCTGAGAGACGATATTTATAACCGCCTGCTCTTCGGTAGTTACGCGTCCGCCCTTTAAGAGAGTGATTAAATCTCCTGCCTCTAACACTAACGGGGCATCCGTCTCCGGGAGAATCACTGTGATCCTGCCCTGCTCAACATAGAGCGCATGCTGCAGCGATTCGGAGAGGAGATATTCTTGGCCCGGTTCTAAGTCTAATGCCTCAAGCTGAAGAGATAAGCCGTAAGCACTCCTACCGCGCTCACCGGCCCTTACTAATATCGCCTGCGGCCTATCCTGGTTGTCTCTTATCTCCTCGCCTAAAACACTGCTTCCGATAATCATTGAACCTAACTGACGGCCTCCTGCTTTCTCATATTCCAAGCCGGTAGTACTGCCGCGCCTGGCCCTGCCTTTTAATAACTCCTCTGTGCTCCCTTCTACATACTGCTGCACATCCACGCTGGTGCCCAACAGAATCGCATCTATTACGCCCAGCGCTTGCATGATTTTGGCTATTTCCGATAAGAATAATTCCGGCTGTGCCTCTGGATTACCAACCATAGAAAGCTGAATGATGCGGCCCTCTCTGTCACGGCCGATAGCAGAGAAGGAGAAGGTATCAATCTTGGGGTCTAAGGCTATCTCCGTGCTATTAGTAGCGGGCTTAGCCTGCCTAACAATATCTGATATATCTTCTCCACCCATAACTAACGGAGGTCCAGCCACGCCGTATCTAATATCAGATATATCCTCTTCTGATTTACCGTCAACTAAATGAATGACGCGGATACCCTCTTGGCCTTTATCTAATATAAAGATATAAAAGATTCCATTCAGCGGCACAAAGACATCCTGCATAATGCCACAAACAGGCTTAGAGATAAGCTGCCCATTAATTACCAGCAACGTATTTGCCTCCCAGAAATTACCGTGCTGCCCATTCACCGCAAAAACCAAACCAGGCTCTTCTTCTATATAATCTTCAACGCGCCTGCCGGGGAACGGCCTGTATTCTTTATGCTGGCTCATGGCAAGTGCTTCGGTCTGGGCATTGCGTGAAAAGTCATATGTTACTGCTTCATCCGCAAACCAAAGGCCAAGCTCTATTTCTTCAGGGTTAATTTTCACTGCGCGGCCTTGTGCAGACCTGCCTTCGGAAGAGAACTCTACCCTGGCTTCCTCTAGCCCAGGCTGAACAGTTGCATATCTTCTAATAGATAGTTGCTTTGTTGCTGCTAACTTAATATTCCCTCTCCAAACCTCTCCCGGATTAAGTATTATCGCGCCAGCCTCTTTAATGCCTCTTTGTCTTAGATTAAAGGCGTCGGTGGCAGAGCTCTGAGGCTCTACGCAGATCACTTCTTTATCGAGAGGCGCGTAGAAGACGATGTGCGGGAAAGCTCTATCCTGAGATATGCTTATTAATAATCTTCCGTCTGCGCTGCGCAATAGCGTAGTGGCCAGGCCATCTACAAAATTCAATCCGGTAAAGACGTCGTCATAAGCCCTATCTGCCAAATCAAAGGCGGTTTCCGTAACATCTTCTAGTTCTCCGGTAGGCAGCTGCTCTACAGCCTGCCAATGCCTGGAAGCAGGCAGCCTCACCTGCCAGCCTGACCGGGAAGGGGCATTGAACCAGGGATGGAAGGCCAGGCTCATCGGGATATCTTTCTGATCTTTATTCTCTATAATTGTCTCGATGCCTAGCTGCCCGCCATTTAAGCTATAGATAACGGTAATCTTTGCCTGGCCAAAATACTTGGCTATTTCAGGATAGTTCCTGGTATCAAGAGAAGCCCGGATATAAACGCCTGCCTTATTTACGCCTATCCTTTCGATGCTCCATCTTTCATACCTAACCATGCCGTGGTAGATATTGCCTTTACCGTCATCCTTTGTTCCGGCAACCCCGTTTAAGTCAACCTCTCTTCCGGCACAGCTAAACTTACCGGCCCTAATACGGTTAGCAAAAGGCCACATCACTGGGATACCGCCTGACTTAGTTATATCAGGAGCATAAAGTACATTGGTCATCTTGCCGTCTATCTCTACTTCTAGAGCAACGATGGTATTACCTCTGGTAGGCACAACCTCGAATGCGAAGTGGTTTACGGTATCTGCCAGATGGTAAACTATATAACCCTGGCGTTCTAATATCGTGAGTTCATAACCGGTTTCAGCTTTAATCTTAGCGACTAACCAGGTCTGAAGCAATTTCTCATCCCTGGCTAAGCGTATAGTGGTAGAATTTAAGATTAATCCGTACTTACGCACTAATTCTGCTCGCTGTGCAATAGTCTTAGCGCTGTAGCGTAACAGGGTTTTCAAAGGAATTCTTTCGCCAAGCAAGTTGCGGACCTCAGGGCTATCTAATACCTTTAGCTTCTCTTCTTCTCTCTTTTCTACTCCCGTAATCACTTCATATCTGGCATCCAAGTAATCCGTAAGCTTAATGGCATTAGGTATGTTTTTTTCTTCTTTACAATCGTGAATAACCGCACCCTTACCTTTTACGTAGGCATCAACTTTTATCTTCTTCGTAGCATCTGAAGGATCGTCGGTTTCTACTTTTTCATTATCTAGAATCTCTTCATCCAACAATACATCGTTTTTCCTTACGCCAGCAAGGGCACGGATACCGGGCAGATAAGTGATGTCTCCCGTAGGAATTTCAGGAGATAACGTACCATCTTTGATTTTGATTGACATGGGAATAGGAGTTTGGGTTATCGCCTCAAGTACCGCCTGAATATCAAAACAACCATAAAGCCGATTATAGGGGATGCCTCCTGTCTTCTTGTTAAGTTCGGCCATCCTCTTATCTGCTTCAACGGTTTTGACAGTTAAGCCTTCAACTAAAAGCATGAGCACTCGCTCCGGATCTCTGGTTAAGCCTAAGCCGCCTTTTTGGCCGGTTGGGTTCTTCATCATCTCGTAATAAACATTGCAATTTTCATTTTCTTTGAGCTTGAGGAATGCCTCCATCATATCTATATCTATAGCCTGCTCAGGATACATAGCAATTAAATCGTTAATTCTCTGGGTCAGGCCGTATTTAACACCGCGGCCTCTAAGGTAATCGAATGCTGGCACCAGGCTATAATGGCGGTTACCTTCTTTATCAATAGTATAAGGCTGAGTCCAGGCAAGGCTTTCAAAAGCAAAGCCATGACTCCAAGTATCATACACAACCCTATCTACAACTAATTTTCCGGACCTTGCTTTTAATACGGGACCGTATCCGCCTTTGACTAAAAGTATGTTTTCTGGATTAAAGCCAAAGAAGTCATTCTCAATTAAAACAGCCTCGACATCAGCATCAATATCATCATTGACCTGAATAAGTATCTTAAGTCTAGCCCTAATTATCTCTACCTGGCTCTCCGTAAGATTGTATGCCTTCCCTAAAGAAGTCACCCCGTCACGCAACGCTTCCATATGGCGCTGGCCCAGGCTTATATATCGCGCGTATGCAGGCACCTGGATTTTCCTATATTGTTCTATCTTGCTCCTTAATGATTCATCGGTGACCTCATCCAGATTCTGTTTATCTGCCCAATCTTTTAAGGCCTGAGCGATAAACCAAATATCCAGATTCCATATGCGGTAGTCTTTATCGGTAAGCTGGGTAATCCCTATTCCTTTTAAGGATTTTTGCATACGATTAGCTGCGCCACCTGCGGCTTTCTGAATGAACCATTCACCTTCAAGCAGGCTTTCAATAGCAGCTCTTCTTGAAGCAGCAATATGATCTTCTATCCAGAATACTTTGGCATCTTCAAGCCTAGCTAAATCGTCTAGGATATTCTGAACGTTAGCGCAACTAGCGATAGTTTCCGGAACAGTATTACTTAGTACCCTTAAATCTTCTTCTCTGTCTTTATATTCCTGAGAGTCTTTCTTGCCTTCGGCTTCTAATTTCTTAAGTTTTGCTCTTAATTTATTCACCTGAGCAATAAAATCTTCTATAGCGAGTACAGTAGTTTTACCTAAGAATACTTCCATTTCTGCTCGAATATTTTCTGGTAAGAATCTATCCCTAAGGTTTAAAACAGATTGAGTAACTATCCTTGCTCTTAGGGCCCCTTCTATTTCGAAGGCACGCTTGTGAGCTAAATCAAAGGAGTATCCTTTTACATTTATTAGATAGGTTGCAACTGCTCCAAAGATTAAGGTAGGTAATAATTCGGCTTGATTTTCTTGCAGGAGATCTGGGGCAATCAAGATTGAAGGC
>VGKF01000053.1 GCA_016867175.1 Candidatus Omnitrophota bacterium
GGAGAGATGAGTATAAAAGCGCAGACATTGGTACCGATGGTCATCGAGCAGACAAGCCGCGGATACGAGCGGGCATATGATATCTATTCCCGCCTTCTAAAAGACCGCATCATCTTTATCGGCACCCCTATCGATGATTATGTGGCAAATCTGGTTATAGCCCAGATGCTTTTTTTGCAGATGGAAGATTTTAATAAGGATATCAATGTCTATATCAATTCTCCCGGAGGTTCGGTTACCTCCGGCCTTGCGATATATGATACTATGCAGTTTGTTAAATGCGATGTCGCTACTTATTGCGTAGGCCAGGCCTCCAGTATGGGTGCGTTGCTTTTATGCGCCGGCACTAAAGGCAAGCGCCATACCCTTCCTAACTCCAGGATTATGATACATCAACCCTGGGGAGGAGTGCAGGGCGCAGCTGAGGATATCTCCCGCCATGCTAAAGAGATTTTAAAGATGCGCGATAATATTAATGAGATACTAGCCAGGCATACGGGCCAGCCACTGGATAAGGTTCAGAAGGATACGGATAGGGATTATTTCATGTCTGCTCAAGAAGCCAAGGACTATGGTATCATAGACGAAGTTATCATCGGTAAACAGAAATAATATCTAGTTTAAGGAGAAAACCAAAATGCGTAAAAACTATTTATTGACCCCTGGGCCTACGCCATTGCCCCCCGAGGTATGCGAGGCACAGGCCAGGCCGATTATCCATCACCGCACCCCGCAATTTCAGTCAGTGCTTAAAGAAGTAGAAGAGGGCTTAAAGTATGTATTTCAAACCGCTAATGATGTCTTTATTCTGACTTCCTCTGGCACGGGCGCTATGGAGGCAGCAGTAGTTAATCTTCTTTCGCCGGGTGAGGCTGCCATAACTATCCAGGGGGGTAAATTCGGAGAGAGATGGACCGATATCTGCAATAGTTACGGTATTAAGCCTGAGGCCATTGATGTGGAGTGGGGAAAAGCAGTAGACCCCCAAGAAATACAAAAAAAATTAAAAGCCAACCCCAAGATAAAAGCAGTCTTTGCTACGCTTTGCGAGACCTCTACTGGCGTTACCAATGATATAGAAAAACTAGGACAGGTAGTTAAAGACTCCAGCGCGGTTTTAGTAGTGGATGCAATCAGCGGCTTAGGCGCGATTGATTTAAAGACTGATGCCTGGTCGGTTGATATGTGTGTTTCGGGTTCCCAAAAAGGCCTGATGCTTCCTCCGGGCTTGGCCTTTATTTCAACAAGTAAGAAGGCCTGGGCCCTTGTCTTAGAATCCAAATCTCCGAAATATTATTTTGATTTGAAGGAGGCTAAAAAGGCGCTGGATAAGACAGATACTGCCTATACCCCGGCAATTTCTCTGGTCATGGCCCTGAACGAGAGCCTTAAGATGATGCGCCAGGACGGTATGGAAAATATCTTTAGCCGCCATAAAAAGATGGCTGATGCCACCCGCTCTGCTGCTTTGGCCTTAGGCCTTGAGCTGTTTGCGCCCACTGCTGCCTCTGATGTGGTTACTTCGGTTAAGGTGCCTGCTGGAATAGACGGAGAAAAACTGGTAAAGACTATGCGTGATGCCTACGCTGTGACCATTGCCGGAGGTCAAAGCGAATTAAAGGGCAAGGTTTTTAGGATTGCGCATATGGGTTATATAGAGGAATTCGATATTATCGTAGGCATCGCATGCCTTGAGAAGGTCTTGGCTCAAATGGGTTATAAATTTAACATTGGCGCGGGCCTGCGGGCGGCGCAGGAAGTATTTTTAAAATAATAATCTAATTTTTTCCTGAAGGAGACAGGCATGAAAATCTTAGTCAGCGATCCATTATCCGAAGAGGGCCTTAAAATATTAAAAGAGGTAGGAGAATTCCAGGTTGATGTGATGACCGAGCTTAAGCCGGAAAAGCTTAAAGAGGTTATCGGTGATTACGAGGCGCTTATTGTCAGGAGCGCAACCAAAGTGAACAAGGATATCCTGGAGTCTGCCCGTAAATTAAAAGTGGTCGGTCGCGCAGGCGTAGGTTTGGATAATGTGGATTTGGAGGCAGCTACCCAGAAGGGTATTATTGTGATGAATACCCCCGCTGGCAATACTATCTCTACTGCTGAACATAGCCTTAGTATGATCCTGGCGCTCTCCAGAAATATAGCCCAGGCCAATGCCTCTATGAAAAAGGGCGAATGGAAGCGCTCTAAATTTATGGGCGTTGAACTCTATAATAAAATTTTGGGCATAGTAGGTTTAGGCAGGATCGGCGCAGAGGTAGCCAGGCGCGCCTTCTCTTTCGGGATGAAGGTCTTGGCCTTTGATCCTTTCTTATCGCGCCAGGTCGCCGAAGATTTAGGCATAAGGGTAGTGGAGCTTAAAGAGCTTTTCGAGCAAGCGGATTATATTACTGTGCATACCCCGCTTACCGAAGAGACGAGGCACTTGATCTCGAGCGATGAATTCGCCATTATGAAGAAGGGCGTGCGGATAATTAATTGCGCGCGAGGCGGCATTATCGACGAGGTTGCCTTAGTGGCTGCTATTAAGGAAGGCAGGGTCGCAGGCGCTGCAATGGATGTTTTTGAGAAAGAACCCCTTGAGCCGGAAAATGAATTATTAAAATTGGAAAACGTTATTGCTACCCCGCACCTGGGGGCATCTACCGAAGAGGCGCAGGTGAATGTGGCTATCGAGGTAGCAGAGATTGTACGCGATGCGTTGCTGGGCCGTGGCATACGCAATGCCGCCAATTATCCTTCAGTGGATGCTGAGACATATAAGGCCCTGGAGCCCTATATTAACCTATCCGAAAAGTTAGGGATGTTTTCTGCGCAGCTGGTAGAAGGCAGGTTCCAGGAATTAAACATAACTTATAGCGGAGATATAACCAAACATAACTTAAGTCCTCTTACCATGGCCCTGGTTAAGGGCTTACTCTCTCCGATATTGCAGGATACCGTAAACTTTATTAATGCGGTAGCGCTGGCCAAGGAGAGGGGAATTAAGGTTAATGAATCCAGGTCTTCCAAGGAGGCGGAATTCTCTACTTTAATAGAGCTTGAGATTAAGACAGATAAAGAAAGCAGGCGTGTCTCGGGTACGCTATCTTCTAATAAGAAGCCGCGCATCGTAAAAATAGACGGCTATTATGTAGAGGCATCGCCCCTTGGCGAGATGATTGTTATTCAGAACCTGGATAAACCGGGGATCATCGGCAACCTGGGGACCCTTCTAGGCAAGCAAAATATCAATATAGCGGCGATGACCTTTGGCAGGGAGAGGCTCGGCGGTAAGACCATAAGCGTGCTTAACGTAGACAGCCCCGTTTCAGCTGAAATCCTGGATAAGATAAAGAAGACCGAGAATATCCTAGCGGTAAAGATAATCAAATTATAATGAGAAAGAAAATCCTCTTCGCTTTTTTACTGGCGGCAGGCGCCTTTTTGCCTTTAGGCAATTCCAGCGCCCAAGAGCTCACTATATTATACAGCGGTGAAACCCATGCCATGATTTACCCTTGTAACTGCCTTGTTGAGTCTGACGGAGGGGTAGCCCGGCGCGCTGCCCTGGTTAAACAGCTGCGCAGGGAAAACCCCAACCTCCTGCTTTTAGACTCCGGCGGATTTTTTGCCGGGGGCCCGATGGACGAATACACCCTGAATACGGAGTTAGATATCCAGCGTACCCGGGTGAACCTCAAGGCCATGGCGCTTATGAAATATGATGCCCAGGCTATAGGAGACGAAGAGTTTAATTTCGGGGCAGGGTTTTTGAAAGAATACTTAAAGGATAAAGGCCTGACATTCCTTTCCTGTAATATTGTCAGTAAAGATAATACCATCTCAGGTATTAAACCCTACATTATAAAAGAAGTGAGTGGCCTCAAAGTCGGTATTATCGGGCTTACCCCTATGGCAGCAAGGCAAAAGGCGCAGGGTTTTGAATTTAGCGAACCGGCCCCCGCAGTAGCTAAGGCAGTGGCAGATTTGAAAAAACAGGGCGCTGGCCTTATAGTACTTTTGAGCCACCAGGGAGAGGCTGATGATTTAAAGCTGCTTAAAGAAGTCTCGGGGATAGATGTGGTGATTATCGGCCAGAACCGCATGAAAGAAGAATCTTACACTAAGTCAGGAAACACCCTAGTTATCAAACCGTTCTGGCAGGGCAGAAGATTGGGTAAGTTGACTTTGAAAATAACCAAAGGCAAAGTAGCAGATTATAAAATAGAAGAACTGCGACTCTCCGATAAAATAAATGATGACCCCGAAGTATTGCCTTTTCTGCCGCGCTGTTTTTCTGACAGCCGTTGTAAGGAGAAAGGCATGCTGGGGACCTGTCTTAATCCCGGGGGGATGGCCTCCAGCTGCGTATACAGCCAGGCGCCGAAGGTCAGCCTTCTGGTAATTACTTCTAAAAATTGCCTGAACTGTAATGCAGAAAAGACAGTAAACCGTCTGAGGTCCCTATTCCCGGGCCTTTCAGAGTCCTATTTATATTATCCTGAAACTGAAGCAGAAAAGATGATCAATAAATTACAGATCAATAGCCTTCCCGCCTTTCTTTTAGGTAAAGAGTCTGAAAAAGATAAAGGTTTTAACAGCCTTAAGGAAAATGTGGAGCTAAGAGGTAATTTTTATTTTATCAAACCCGGCTATGGCGGACTGGGGTATTTTCCGCATAGGAGTAGGATAAAGGATAGATTAGACCTCTTTATCAGTCTATACGACAAGGATATCGCTAAATTATTGGAAGCGATTAAAGAATTCAAGCCAATAATACATTTCCTGGCAGTTAGGCAGAATGAGGCTGATTTTGGTTCTGCCTTTGCTGCAGCGCGCGGCAATATCGAGGCAGAAGAGTACCTGCGCGCGGTCTGTGTGCAGAAATATTATCCCGATAAATTTTATGACTATATAACCTGCCGGGCTAAGAATACCAATACCTCCTGGTGGCAGGATTGCTTAGTTAACTGTAAAGATTCTGTAGTGAGCGATTGCGCAAGGAGCGAGGAGGGCAAATCGCTTTTAACGGATAATATCAGTTTGAATAGAGAGCTTGAGATTATGTTCGGCCCTACATATCTTCTGGATAACCAGGAGATATTCAGCACTGATGGTGTACCGACAAAGGAAGATTTTAACAAGTTATTTAAAAAACAATAGGAGGAAATGAAATGTCAAAGCCAAAGATATATATTATCGATGTCACTAATCGAGACGGAGTCCAGACTTCCAGGATCTGCCTTTCGAAGTTAGAGAAGACCATGATCAATCTTTACTTAAACGAGATCGGTGTCTTTCAGTCTGAATTCGGGTTTCCTTTTACGCATCATGAAACCAATTACCTTAATGCTAACTTGGAATTGGCCAAGAAGGGCGCGCTTTCTCCTATGCGCCTTGAGGGATGGATCAGGGCTACTAAGGATGATGTCAAGACTACCTTTAAGATGGTGTCCGGGATCAAGCACTTAAATCTTTCTATTTCTACTTCGGATCAGATGATCACCCATAAGTTTAAAGGCAAACTCGATCATGCCTCGATAATAAAAGAGATGACCGAGGCAGTCAAAGATGCAAAAAAACTTGGCGCAGAATCCATAGGCGTTAATGCAGAGGATGCCTCGCGCACCAGAATGGAGTATCTAGTAGAGTTTGCCCTGGCTGCTAAGCAGGCAGGCGCCCAAAGGGTGCGTTATTGCGATACCTTAGGGTTTGATACTCCCTTTACTATTTATGAGCGCATAAAGACGGTTGCTGAGGCAGCCCAGATACCTATAGAGATTCATTGCCATAATGATCTGGGGTTGGTGGTAGCTAATTCCATTGCCGGGGCAAAGGCAGCCTGCGACTCTGGCTGCGACGCCTACATCAATACCTGCGTAAACGGGATGGGGGAGCGCGCTGGTAATGCGGACTTGGTCTCAGTGATCCTGGCAATAAAGTACGGAAGCGGTATGCAGAATTATTCGCTGGACGAGAGGATAAATCTTAAAGCTGCCTGGAAGATCTGCAAATACGCCTCTTACGCCTTTGGGGTGCCTATACCTATCAATCAACCTGGCGTGGGTTCAAATGCCTTTGCCCATGAATCCGGTATCCATGCCGACGGAGCGCTTAAGGACAGGAGAAATTACGAGCTTTATGATTACGAAGAGCTGGGTAGGGGAGAGCCGGAGATAATCGAAACCGGGAGAAAAATTACTGCCGGAGAATATTCGGGGATCAAGGGATTTAGGAATGTTTATGATAAGCTGGAGGTCGCCTTTAGCGATGACCAGCAGGCAACTGAGATTCTTGAGCTAGTCAGGTACGCTAACGTGCATAACCAGAAACCACTGGTCGACGATGAATTAAAGTTTATCGCCAAACACCCGGATATCGCTCGCAAGATATTCACCATGGAGCCGTAACCCTATGGGAAATCCCAAATAAGT
>VGKF01000054.1 GCA_016867175.1 Candidatus Omnitrophota bacterium
TATGCCGTTCGTCTCTGTTTCTATAAATAGCCCTTTGCTACCGGCATATCCAATCAAGTCAAAAATCGATTCTTTTAGTATCGCCTCTCCGCCAAAAAAAGAAACTAAGGTGAAAATGGAAGGCAGCTTAGCTATATCTTTAATCAGGCCCTTGATCTCATGCGCCGAAAGCTCCTCTTCTTTGTTTTTAGGATAAAGCCCTGCGCAGCAATAGCTACAGCTACACTGGCAATCGTAGGTCAACCCGATCATAGCCTTCAATACGCCCTGCCTGAGACTTGCTAAAGGGTCTTGTGCCAACATGCTGGCTAGGCGTAATAATTGCCTGTAGTATGAATTGCCGAATTTTTCCCTGAATATTAAGCCGTATCTTTTAAATATCTGCGGCAGGTTCATCCTACTATTATTTCACCCATTTGTGGAAGGTGTGTTTTGCCCTGATAAAATCAAAACCAAACCTCTGCCAGACCTTTATTACTTCATAATTGTTCAATTGCGTATCAAACTCAAGGCAATCGTAATGTGAGGCTATCTCTTCTATGGCGGCCTTGACTAAGCTGACATAAGCCCCCTTAGCCTGCGGTGATACCGCAGAAAGTCCGTGCCCGGCTATCTTATAGCCGGACAATCTTTCTAATTCTTTATTGAGTTCAAAAGTCAGAAAGCCCGCGACCTCTCCGGACTTTTGAGCGATAAATACTTTATGCGAAGATCTCTTCGCACAGCTGTCTTTGACCCATTCCTTAAATAAGCTGTTTGCTTTTTCTACAGGTATATACGGGTCTAAATGGAAACGGTCTTTAGAGAACGCCCTGCTAGCCAGATCCTGCAAGGCGGACAGGTCTGTCCTCTCAAACAGCCTTATTTTATAGATATCTTTCATCTTTGGTATCAGGTGCCTACGGCGATTAAAGACGTAAGTGACAATGGTATCCATAAGCAGGAAACCGTTCTCCTCTAATGCGTGGACCGTGCAGATATCTGCCGTATCTATCCGGCAAGAGAGACAAGCAATCTTTTTATCCCGGCATAACTTTATCAAAAAAGACAATAAACTTTTTTTTAGGTCCAGGACCTGCGGATGACCAGTAGCAGCCATAAGAAAATCTACCCTTGCCATATTTACCCCGAAGTGCTTGGTATCCCAGGGCAAAGAAAACAGGCCGGCTAAGCCGATCACTTGGCTATTATCCTCTGCTATTAATAGCAGGCCGTCTCTGCACCGCATAGGAGCGATACACTGCCTTAAGAGGTACTTGTAGAGAGAGTCTTTATCCAGCATGCGGTATGTGCGGTAATCGTTAAATTCATAACGCTTCAATAAGCCGTATATCCTCGCGAAGTCTTTTTTATCCAATACGCTTATTTTCATCTAAGCCCTATCTACTTCTTTAACGGCGCAATCCTTCTTATCCTTTATAGAACTTAAGCGGAAGTTAATAAGAAAATCCGCGCCTGCTCTTGCTATGTTAAAAAATCCGTATTTTGATCTTCCACTTGACCTTTTACTATGCGATACCGCAACTTCGCAGACAGAATCAGTTAACACCGCAGCTAACGGTTTAATAAAACGGCTACTGCTTCCGCAGGCCAGTACTTTAGCAATTACTTCCTTCCTGGCGGCGGTAAGGGCGCAGCCGTAATCCCGCAATTTTACTCCCGTTCTTGCTGCAATCAGAAGATTCTCCAGGCCAGAGACGGTCTTTCTAAAAATGCTGTCCTTCCTGTCATGTCTCCAGCCGTTTACAAAATCTGCCCCCTCACCTATCTGTGCTAAAAGTTGCTTTATGTCTGCAGGGTCGTTCTGAAGGTCTGCATCCATAGTAATGATGATATCGCCTCTGGCAGCCCGGAATCCCGCTAAGAAGGCATATGATTGCCCGCGGTTCTTTGCGAATCTTAGTATCCTGATATGGCCATCCTGGGCCTCTATTTTTTTAAGGATAGCGGCCGTCTCATCTGTGCTTGCGTCATCAACAAATATTATTTCGTAGCATAGCTCTAAAGAAGAAAGGACCGCTGCTGTCTGCCGATATACCTCCAGTATACTTCCTTCTTCATTATGCGCCGGTATCACAACTGAAACCAAACCAACTCCTGTTTTTGTGTCCATCCTTAAACCGTATTCCGGCTTTAACCTTATTTTACCTTATAAATACTAAATATAAAGAAAGGCGACACTAAGGAAATTTAACCTCGTATCTTCTCTGAAATCTCTGAGAGGGTTTTGAGTATACTTTCGGCTTTGTCTGGCGTTAAAGTCCCCATCCCGCAGCTGGGGCTTAAAAGCAAATTACCGGATAATTTTCCTCTATCTACGCCCTTCTTCGCCAAAACATCTATTCCGTCATTAATCTTCTTAACCAATGCTGCTGTTGTTATCTTATCGCTAAACTCTTGGGTAGGAACAATCCCCCAACACAATATCCTATCGTTATTAAAGAATACTTTTAGATTATCGGCATAAAGCAGTAATTTATCTTGATAATTAAAAGCGTCAAAATTAATAATATCTAAGGTTGGTATATCCGTAAAAATGGACCAATCGGTATTACCGCAGCAGTGTATACCGGTTAAAACTCCTGTAAAGTTTTTTATCTTTTGAAACAGGTTCCCTAAACCCTTTATTACACCCTCTTTATTGATAGGCGTGTAGGCAGAGCCGAAACAGCCCAGATACGGCTCATCAATGAAAATAATTATCTTCTTACCGAATTCTTCCAGGAATTTTATCTGCCAGAGCGCCTTTCTGGCTAAACCTTCTATGATTACCTGCATAAAAACCGGGTCATGTAAAAGCGCTACTCCCTTCTCGTTTTTAAGGCTGGCGGCAAAGGTAAAAGGGCCGGTGATATGGCACTTTATATATTTTACCTGACTGAGATTAGAGCCTTCAAGCCTCTGGTAAAAGGCATAAAGGCCCTGGGCATATTCCTGGTTTATTTTAAAAGGATCTTTTTTGTAATCAGACTCAGGGCTTATGAGGTTAGCGTAAAATTCCTCTAGTTTTTTTTCCTTATCGCTAGGATTAAAAACAACGCCAGCTGCGCTGATTTCTATGCAGGGCAGGCCTTCACTAAACTGCGCTAGCATACCCTCTCGCATATCCCGCTTGGGAAGCTGCGGCCAAAAGGGTATCTGGGGGCAGCATTTAAAGATTAGCTCCAGCGCCTCTGCTGTAGCCTTATGCGGAAGGCTGCCTATGCCTGTAGGTAAGCCACTTAATTCTGACATAATTATCCCCTTCTATTATCCTAAAATCCTAATGGTTCTCCTACTAAAATCACTTTGATTCTCTGGGGGTCGACCTCTGACTCTATAATCAGAAGTTGACAGCACATCCTTTTGTAATCAGGAGAAAAACAGATATTTTCACGGCAGATACCGTCTTTAAAACAAGGCGTATTCCAATTCAACCTCTTACAGTTAAGAGGGGTAACATAGCCCCTGGCCCTTTTCATGGCCTCCTCTATATTAGGAGTAATTTTATTTATGCCGCAGACCACTATAAGATTTTTAGCGCAAGAGATACCGCTGGTGCGATTACCATAGGCGCTAAAAAAAACCAGCTCTCCGTTCCTCGAGATAGCATTCGCGCTGGCCAGGTAATAATCAGCCTGCGCGCCATTCATCCTTAATTCCAGGTTCTCTTGGCGGCTTATCCCCGGTTTATATTGATTAAAGACTTTGCTACCGCGCACCTCAAGAAGCTTCACTACATTCAGCTGATCTAAAGTCTGCGAGCCACAAATACCTACGCTTGCAGTAAGGGGTATAATCTTTAATATGTTTCCCGTTGCCTCTTCTTTGCGGTTACAATAAAAACCCGCAATATTCCTTTTCTTTAAGTTTTTCAATAGATTTTCTATTTTAGGATCCATTACTGCCTCTCTCTTAACTGCCTAGCCAGGGATTTCTGAAGCCTCTTAAGGGCCGGACTTACCAATACTTGATACATATAATCTGAATCAATATCTAAGAGGCCCTGCGGGAAACGGCAAAGCTCAGACTTAAGCGCAAGCCTTACCTTATCTAACGTAGGAGACTTATAAACTATCCTGCCTTTATCCACTACTTTTTTAAGAAGCCTAAGGCCAGATATCTTTTCCTTTTCAAGCCCTAGTATATCTTTTATAAACCTACCGTTTTTATCCTCTATCCTAAATACCTGTTTTCTGCCCGGGTAGGTAATCTTAGCCTTGCTTAGCTTCATCGTAGGCAGGAAATTACCCTCCTCATCAGTAACCTCAACTATTTTATAGATTACATCCAGGCTAGGGGCATCAATACTAGTACCCATATTGGTACCTACGCCAAAACTATCCACGCGGGCGCCTTGCCTTAAAAGCCTTTTTATCTTAAATTCATCCAGATTACCGCTGGCAAAGATCTTAACAAACCCGAGGCCAGTGTTATCCAGCAGACGTCTGGCTAGTTTAGATAAAGAAACAATATCCCCGCTATCAAGCCTTATCCCCTGAAGCTTATACCCTTTCTTTTTAAGGTATAGCCCGCCAGTGATGGCGTTTAGAATCCCCTGCCTTGTGTTATAAGTATCCACGAGAAGGACCGTGCGGCTGGGAAATGTCAAGGCATAGGCAAGAAATGCGTCAAGCTCATGCTTAAAAGACATAATAAAAGAATGCGCCATAGTCCCTACAACCGGCATATGGTATAATTTCCCGGCTAGAACAGTAGCGGTCCCATTAAAGCCAGCAATGTAGGAAGAACGCGCTACCTTAAGCCCTGCCTGGGCTCCGTGGGTTCTTCTCAGGGAAAAATCAAAAACCTCTCTATCCTTAGCTGCATTGACTACCCGCGAGGCTTTACTGGCAATCATGGTCTGCAGATTAATGGTATTCAAAAAGAAACTCTCAACGATCTGTGCCTCTATAATAGGCGCAGTAACCCTTATAAGCGGCTCATTAGCAAAGACAATCCTCCCTTCGGGGACTGCCCAGATATCTCCCCCGAATTTAAAATTAGCTAAATACTTCAAAAATTCAGTGGAGAATATTTTTTTGCCTTTTAGGTAGGCGAGGTCAGAGGAACTAAAGCTGAGTTCTTTTATATAGCCTAATATATCCTTAAGGCCTGCGCTAACTAAATAGGAGCGGCCCTTAGGAAGCTGGCGCACAAACAAATCAAAGGTAGCCAGGCTATTCTTCCTGTAACGTAGGTAAGCCTGGGCCATAGTAAGCTCGTATAAATCCAATAAGAGGGGGCTATCTTCCATCTTAGCGCAAAGCCAATTCCTTATATTCTCTTCGGGGGAAATAATTATCTGCGAAGCGGACTACCCCCTTTTTATCTATGATAAGATAAAACGGTATACCCACTGCTCCGTAAGAGACCGCCACAGAGGTATCCTTATCTAAAAGCACTCTATAATTCAGCCGATAACTTCTAGTAAAGTTATCTACCTTATAAAGAGCCTCCCCGACATTTACAGCCAGCACTTCAAATCCGTCTTTCTTTAGCTCTTCATATATGCTGTTCAGGTTTTTTATATCGTCGCGGCAATAAGGACACCAGGTAGTCCAAAACAACAAGATTACCGCGTTCTTATCGCGGTAGTCACTTAATGAGACAAGGCCGCCTTTTATATCCTCTAATCTAAAATCAGGGGCCAGTCCTTGCGCATTTGCTAGCGGCGAGCGAAAACATAAAAGAATAAACATTATAAGCAAAAAGGTAATAAAACCGTAAATCTTATTTTTCACTATATTCTCCTTAAAGCTGTATAAATAAAATACAGGCCTATGGCTACCAGGATCACGGCAGAGACCCTTTTTATAGCCTGCATCCACTTACCGAGCTTAGGAAGATTGATAAGCAGGGAACTAAAAATACCTACTAAGATAAAAATCAAGCCCAGGCCATAAGAAAAACATAAGAGCATGCTAATGCCGTAAACGATATTCTTTTTAGTAGCTAAATAGGCCAATATAGCGCCTAAGACCGGAGTAACACAAGGCCCTACTACTAGACCTGAGCTTAAGCCCAAAATAAGGCTTGAGAGATGATTTTGTTTCTTTAAAGTCGGTAATTTAATAAAGTTGGTTAGCGGCAATACAAATAAATCCAGCATGGATAATCCAAAGAGGATGAAGACACAACCTACTACCAGATAGGTTACGGGATGAGAGCTTATCAAGCCAAAGAGCTTGCCTGTCAAAGAAGCAACCAGCCCTAATATAGAATAGGTAATGGCTATGCCTGTAACATAACTCAGGCTTAAGGTAAACCCGCGCAGCCTCCTTCCCGATGAGCTTACCCCGATAAAACCAGCGGTAATCGGTATGAGCGGATATACG
>VGKF01000055.1 GCA_016867175.1 Candidatus Omnitrophota bacterium
TATGAAAGCCGATATTTTAAGAGAAAAATTCCTATCTTTTTTTAAAGATAGAAAACATAAAGTAGTGGAGAGCGACTCACTTGTCCCCCGCGATGACCCTACGGTATTGTTTACCCCTGCCGGGATGAACCAGTTCAAAAAGCAGTTTTTAGGAGCGGTTGGTAGTTTTCGGCGCGCCGTGAGCTCTCAACGCTGCCTGCGCACAGGAGATTTAGAAAATGTAGGCAGGACCGCCGGCCATCATACCTTCTTTGAGATGCTGGGGAATTTCTCGTTCGGAGATTATTTTAAAGAAGAGGCGATTGCCTGGGCCTGGGAATTTCTGACCGAGGAATTAAAAATACCACAGGAGAGGTTTTGGGTCTCTGTATATAAGGATGACCGGGAAGCCTATCGTATCTGGAAAGAAAATATAGATCTCCCTGCGCAAAAGATCATCAAATTAGGCGATAAAGAAAACTTCTGGCCCTCCGAGGCTAAAGAAAAAGGCCCGAATGGGCCTTGCGGGCCATGCTCAGAGATATTCGTTGATCAGGGCAGCTCTTTTGGCTGCGGAAAGAGTAATTGTTCTCCTGCCTGCGATTGCGCAAGGTTCCTAGAGGTCTGGAACCTGGTCTTTACGCAATTCAACCGCAAGGAGAATGGGATTTTAGAGCCATTACCGCAGAAGAATATAGATACCGGGATGGGCCTGGAAAGGCTGGCTGCGGTGATGCAGGGGGTAGCTAATAACTTTGAAACAGACCTCTTTAAGCCCCTGGTAGATCAGATAGCCTCTAAGGATCAGGCATTAGCTTATGCTGTAGCTGACCATATCCGTGCCATTGTCTTTTCTATCTATGACGGAGTTATGCCTTCTAATGAGGAGCGCGGTTATGTAATAAGAAAACTTATCCGCAAAAGCACCTTGCACCTAAGAAGCTTAGGGTTTAAGCAGCCGTTTTTATATAAATTAGTGGCGGTACTTTCGGAGATCATGCGTAAGCCCTATCCTGAGCTTATTGAACGCAGGGAAAATATTGCCGAGATAATTTTAATAGAAGAAAAAAACTTTATCTCTACCCTTAATTCAAGCCAAAGACTATTTAAGGAGGCAGGATTCCTCAATAATGATGCGGTTGGCGCAGCGCATAAGGTCTTTGAGCTTTACGATACTTACGGGATACCACTTGAGCTGACTAAAGAGTGGCTGGATAAGCAGGGGATTGATTTTTCTCAGGAGGTATTTGATAAAGATTTAAAGGAGCAGAGGGCGCGCTCTAAGGCAGGCAGTAGTATGAAGGGTGATGTCTTTGATCTCAAAGAGTTGCATTTAGGCACTAAAAAGACCAGCTTTGTAGGATATAATAAACTCGAAGTCAGGGCCAAGATCCTAAGGATAGTGCAGGATAATGGCCAGGCCAAAAAGATCAGTAAGGGCGAAGGCGCCAAGATCGTTTTAGATAAGACTCCATTTTATCCGGAGTCCGGAGGCCAGGTTGGAGATACTGGAGAATTAATAAGAGGAAAAAATATTTTTACCGTATCCGATACAAAAATTTTTGATAAAGTCATTGTGCATACCGGTAAAGTCAAAGAAGGTAGTTTTAAGGCCGGGGATGAGTTAAAGTCTTGCGTTGATTCAGCCCGGCGTCTTTCTATAGCCAGGAACCACACTGCTACGCATTTATTGCAGGCAGCCTTAAGAAAGGTTTTAGGGCTGCATGTAAAACAGCAGGGCTCACTGGTAGAAGAGGCTCGCTTGCGCTTTGACTTTACGCATTTTAAAGACTTAAGCCAAGAGGAGCTTAGCCGCGTTGAGGAGACGGTAAATAACTTTATCTTAAAGAATCTTGCGTTATCTAAAAAAGAGATGACCCAGGCAGCAGCTAAGAAATCAGGCGCCCTGGCGTTTTTCGGGGAGAAATACGGGGATAAGGTACGCGTGGTTTCGATAAGCGATATATCGCGTGAGTTTTGCGGGGGGACTCACCTTGACTCAAGCGGACAGATCGGCCTATTCAAAATTATCCAGGAGCTTTCGGTAGCCAGCGGTATCAGAAGAATAGAAGCTGTTACAGGCAGTTTCGCTTATAAGGCAGTAAAAGAAGAAGAGGATAGCCTAAAGCAGGTATCCGAGCTTTTAAATGCTCCCAGAAGTAAGCTGGCAGAGGAGATTAAGAAAAAGCTTGGTTTAATCAAAGAGCTAGAAAAACAATTACATGCCCATAAAGACAAGGGATTAAGTGTTTCAATAGAAGGCGATATAAATAATAAAGAAAATATAGCCGGCATTGATTTTATTCTTTCCGCTCATCATCGCGACCAGGATTCCGTAAGAAAGGCGATAGACTTAATAAAAGAAAGAACAAAAACCAACTCCATCATATTTTCATCCACCGGCAGTAACCTCCAATCGCAGATTTATTCGGCCATAGGCGTTACCGAAGATCTGTGTAGTAGTGGTATAGATGCCTCAAGGATGATTAAAGAGATTGCTTTGGATATGGGAGGCAGCGGAGGAGGGAGAAAAGATTTTGCCCAGGCAGGAGGGAATAATCCTGAAAATTTTAACAATATAGTTGCGAAACTAAAGGAAATAATTAAAAAACTAAGATGAAAATTATACGCTCCGGAAGTAAACAGCTGGAAAGAATTTATAACCGTCAGTTTATTCGCTCAAAACGCGCAGAGGATAAGGTGCGCAGGATCATTGAGGATGTGCGCCTATTTGGCGATGAGGCGGTTCTTAAATACACCAAGAAGTTCGATCGGGTAAGATTATCTACCCGCCAGCTAAAAGTATCTCAGATAGAGATCTCCGGGGCCTATCAGAATATCAGCCCTAATTTTGTCTCAAGCCTTAAAGTTATCATGGAGAATATCAATAGGTTTTACCGCAGAACCATGAAGAGGTCTTGGAGGATGAAGGATGGGGATGGCGTGGTTCTGGGTGAAAATTATACCCCGCTTGAAAAGGTAGGCATATATATACCTGCAGGTACTGCGCCACTGGTATCCTCGGTATATATGACAGTATTACCGGCAAAGTTAGCTGGGGTCAAGAAAACGATTTTAATCAGTCCTCCTGATGAGTGTGGCCATATCAATCCGCATATACTGGTAGTGGCTGATCTTCTAAAAGTAGATGAGATCTACCGCGTAGGCGGTGCGCAGGGTATTGCTGCACTGGCCTTTGGCACCAAGACTATACCGCGCGTAGATAAGATCGTAGGCCCGGGAAATATTTATGTGAGTGAAGCTAAGCGTCAGGTCTTCGGCTGCGTGGATATAGATATGATCGCAGGTCCGACGGAGCTGGTGATTATCGCCAACCGTTATAGCGAACCTAAGTTTATTGTCGCAGACCTGAGGGCGCAGGCAGAGCATGCCAAGGGCCTGGCGATCCTGATTACCAATTCTAAGAGCCTGGCTAAAGAAGTAAAGGCCCAGGCTGAAGGGGTCAATGGTTTTATTATCTTGGCCAAGAATCTAGATGAGGCGGTAGAGATTACCAACAAAATTGCCCCTGAGCATCTAGAGATACTGGTGCAAAATCCTACTCGCCTGGTCAAAGGAATAAAGAATGCGGCAGCTATATTTTTAGGCCCTTATAGCCCGGCAGCAGTAGGGGATTATGTGGCAGGGCCAAGCCATGTCCTGCCTACGCACGGGACTGCCAGATTCTTTTCCGGGTTATCAGTATTGGATTTTATAAAAAGTAACCATATAATCAGTTATTCCAAAAAAGCATTGGAGAGGGCTAGGGAACCGCTGGAGAAGATCGCAGGGATTGAAGGAATGAATAAGCACGTAGAGTCGGTTAAGGCACGGTTTTGATAGATGGAGATCCTAAGCATAGCTTAGGACAAAACAAAAGTTAAACGCCAGAGGCAACTTTTGTTTTGAGGTCCTGGCCAGAGGCCAGGACAAAACAAAAGTTAAGCGCCAGAGGCAACTTTTGTTTTGAGCATAATGTTAGGAGAGAAATGATTAAAAGAAATGCGATAATCAAGAGGAAGACGAAAGAGACGGATATTACGCTCAAGCTTACTATTGACGGTACCGGTAAGAGTAAGATAGATACCGGCATAGGCCTCTTGGACCATATGCTTGAGTTATTTGCCTTTCATGGCTTGTTTGACTTGGATATTACTGCCAAGGGCGACCTGAAGGTAGATATACACCACACCAATGAGGATGTGGGTATTGTATTGGGCCAGGCATTCAAGAAAGCGCTGGGAGATAAAAAGAGTATCAAGAGATTTGGCTCTGCCTCTGTGCCTATGGAGGATGTTGTGGGTAATGTAGTAGTGGATATCAGCGGAAGGGGTTTCTTCCAAGGGATAAGCCCTGACTCTAAGCTATCGCGATACGAGAGCGACGAAGGATACTCTCTTGAATCCGTAAATCATCTTTTTGAGTCACTCGCTAAAACATTAGGTATGAATTTAAGCATTAAACTTTCAAGCGCAAATTCAGACTTGCATACTAACCTAGAGCCGATATTTAAGGCTTTAGGGATTGCATTGGACCAGGCTACTCAGATCGACCCGCGTAGAAAAGGAGTCCCTTCTACAAAAGGCGTGATTGACTAGATGACCATTGCCATTATTGACTACGGTATGGGTAATATCCACAGCGTGCAGAAGGCCCTGCAGCTAAGTGGCGGACAGGCTGTAGTAACCAATAATCCTGGGAAGATAAAGAGTGCTGATAAAATAGTCTTGCCTGGCGTAGGCGCTTTTTCTGATGCGCTCCTGGAACTAGAAAAACAGGGTTTAGTATCTGCCCTTAAAGAAGCCATAAAAGAGGGCAAGCCTTTTCTGGGGATCTGCCTGGGGATGCAGCTTTTATTTAAGTCTAGTGAGGAGGCAAAAGGTTCATTTGGCCTGGATGTTTTAAAAGGAAAAGTAGACAGGTTTAAAAGCAAGCCGGGCTTAAAGGTCCCGCACATGGGTTGGAATCAGCTAAAGATAAAGAAGAGAGATTGCCCGCTTTTGAAAAATATAGAGGATAATGCCTTTGTTTATTTTTGCCACTCCTATTATCCTAAGAATCAGGACAAAGAAGCAACTGCAGCGGCTACTGATTACGGTATAGAATTTAGCTCTATTCTTTGGCAGGATAATCTATACGGGGTGCAGTTCCATCCTGAGAAGAGCCAGCTCCTGGGCCTTAGTATGTTAAAGAACTTTGTAGAGCTATGTTAATCATTCCGGCTATAGATATACAGTCAGGTTCAGTAGTGCGTCTTTATCAGGGCGCCACTGATAAAAAGATATATTCGCGCGACCCGCTTAAAACCGCTAAGCACTGGTTACGCCAGGGCGCAGAGCTGATACATGTGGTTGACCTTGACGGCGCCTTTTCCGGAGAGCCTAAAAATATAGCCATAGTAAAAAGAATAGTAAAAGAGACTGGGGCAACTATAGAGTTTGGCGGGGGAGTGAGGAGTATCGAGGCTATAAAAGAACTTTTGGCTTGTGGTATCCAGAGGGTAGTGCTGGGGACTAAGGCGATAGAAGAGGGTAGTTTTCTTAAAAAGGCCAGGGATAAGTTTAAAGATAGGGTTATCGTAAGTATTGATGCCAGGGAAGGCCGGGTTATGACTAAGGGTTGGAAGAGCAGTATAGGCAATAGAGAGACGCTAAAGTTTGCCTGCGCCTTAGCAAAATTAGGGTTTAAGGAGATTATTTACACTGATATATCTAAAGACGGGACTATGAAAGGCCCGAACATCATGGAGATAAAAAGAATATTAAAAGCCGCAAAGATAAAAGTGATCGCCTCAGGCGGGATTTCATCTCTGAATGATATATATAAACTTAGATTGATTGAAAAACAAGGAGTAAGCGGGGCGATAATAGGAAAGGCCTTATACGAGGGTAGATTTACTTTGAAAGAGGCAATTGGGAAAAACCAGAAAAAGGGGACGTTTCTATTTTCCAGCGCGAACGAAAGAAAATAGAAACGTCCCCTTTTTAAAGAAAGGAGAAAGCGATGTTGAAAAGAATAGCTTCAATAGCGGTGGTAGGGGTATTTTTATTTTCGCTTTCCGGGTGCGCTAGCGCAGGCCGGCATAGGAATATGGAGATGCAGGGATTAAGGAATCAAATCTCCGTGCTTGAGGCCCAGATTCAGTCTAAGGATGAAGAGATCAATAACCTTAAAGATAATTTAGCTAGTGTCAAGGAGGCGCCTTCTTTAGTGGTCAGCCACAAGGCAGTTGCCGAGGTAAAATCCAGGCCTAACGTAAAACAGATCCAGATGGCCCTAAGAAACGCCGGATATAATCCCGGGGCAGTAGATGGAAAGAT
>VGKF01000056.1 GCA_016867175.1 Candidatus Omnitrophota bacterium
GTTATTTTGAGGTTAAAAAGGAGTAAAAATAAGCCCTGATTTGACTTAAAAAAATCACTCTTTATAAGTTGTCTATATGGGTTATAAAACTAGGGGGTTTACTGGGGGGGGGTTAATAGCCGTTTTCAAATAGGATATCGCAACGGGATATCTTAGAGATTAGCCGGTCATCTACAGTATGCAGGCCTTCTATTACTGCCTCAAAATTTTTACCACCTTTAGCCTGAAGCCCGGCTATCTTTAAGGTCCCGCTTCCTGCTACCTTGGACTGGATATATAAAATAACCTTAAAAACTACCATGCTATAGTTAATGGTAGAGTTATTCTTTATCTCTCCATTAACATATATTTCATTACCCATGGAGCCTTTGCTGAAATTGATATTATAGTAGGAAAAATTGGCTTGGTTCACGGGTTATTTTTGACCTCAACACCCTTATTTTTTAGGTATTCAAGGGCCCTTTTTAGCTCTTCCTCTTGGCCCTCAAGGATAATGATAGCCCAGCCTACCTCTGTGGAAAAAGAGGCCTCCAGGATACTCAGGGTAATATTAAAGTTCTTGCAGAGGTCGCAGATTATAGGTTCTTCTTTTAGCTCACCTGGGAAGGCTAATTCTACTCTTGTCTTCATCTTTTTTCCTCAAAAATAGTATTAAAAGGGTTACTAGATACGCTACGATCCCGAAAAAAGCCGCTACTACCAGATACCCCAAGGCTACCGGAAGAATAACCTGTGTTACGGATAGGCTAAATAATCCCTTAAGATGGAAGTCTTTGATTAAAAGCATCCAAGGCGCATATACTTCTTTCCAGGATACGCCCATTATAGCAGAGCCTAATTTGATTGACAAGATAAAAGTCAATAAGCTTGTCCAGGTGTTGGTTAATAGGGTGCCTAAAATGGCGCTTGCGCGGTTTGCCCGTAAGAGAAACGCCAGGAATAAGGCAGTAAGCAGCCCTATCCCGGGAGTAAAGCCTGAGAAGACACCCAGGGCTAAGCCCAAGGCTATCTTCTGGGGGCTATCGTTGATTTTAAAAAGCTTGAAGTAGAGCGCCTTGAATAACCCTTTGATTTTAGCTATCATTTTAAATATGGCTTGATATTGCTTCCGGCGAACCTCTCAAGGCCCATGGAATCCTGAATCCAGCCATTCTCCAGGCCGTATTTTTGCATTATATCCCGAGCCCTTTCATATTCCTCATAGGTTATGCGGCGGGCGAGCTCTTGAAAATCAGCTGCTTTATAGCAAGGCAGGTATTGGCTCATCAGGCTGATATAAGTATCAGCTGAAAGCCCTTCTTTGATAAAACGCATCACTTTATCCGTTCCTGATATAGCAAAAGGTAAAACTAAGTGCCTGATAATCAGCCCGCTTCTAATAATCCCTTCTTTGTCGGTTTCTGCTAAGCCCACCTGGCCATACATCTGTTTTATTGCCTCTTGGTTGTATTTAGGGTAATCAGGCGCCTCTGAATATTTTAATGCGCTGAGGTTATCTCCATAGCGCATATCCGCGAGGTAGACATCTATAATCCCGGAGAGTAGCTTTATGACAGGGCCTAATTCATATCCGCTGGTATTATAAACCAAGGGTATCTTAAGCCCGGCTGGAACAGCTAAAAAAAGCGCTTTAAGTATCTGGGGCATGATATGCGTAGGAGTGACCAGGTTGATATTATGGCAGCCAAGGCCCTGCAGTTTAAGCATAATATCCGCCAGTTCTTCCTCTGCGACCTCCCTGCCTCCTCCCTCTTGGCTGAATTCATAGTTCTGGCAATAAGAGCAGCGCATATTGCAGCCGGAAAAAAAAATTGTCCCTGAGCCTAAAACCCCGGATATGGGAGGCTCTTCTCCTTGATGTGGCATAAAACTATAGACCCGAGGCTTAAGGCCGGTTTTACAAAAACCGAGTTCCCCTTTAAGGCGGTTTATCCCGCACTTGCGCGGGCAAAGAGAACAGGACTCAAGAAGGTCAAACGCCTCTTCTGTGATTTTGGCTAATTTTCCGCTACGATAAGATCTTAAGTACGCAGGGTACATGCGTAACCTTCCCGTATTTGGTTAAATATATCGATATATTCAGCGCTCCTGTAATCGGGGTAGGTCCAGCCCAGCGGCCTAAATGTCCCGCCCTGGTAGGCCAGGGTTATTTCCGCATAGATACCGCAGTCTAAATAGATGCGGTGGCTGAAATCCTTGGTTGAGGCTAATACAAGCTTTGCCAAATCAAGGTATCCGGGATCAATATTCACCAGGCGCAAGTCTCGGTAAGAAATCCTATCCTCAATCTTATTGGTAATTAATTTTATCTTAGACAGCTCTGAAGGAAAGATCGGCCTTTTGAAGCTGGCAAAGCTGCGCTTTAAGCCCCGGCCAAACTCTTTTGCGTAGTAATCAGTATAATTAAAATCTAGTATTCGACTTTCATAATCAAAGGCCCCGAATTTTTTAAAGAGCGATACCTTGGCCTTTTTTAAATAAGCCTCTTCCTTGAATATAAATCCGCAGATTAGTTTTACGGGTTGGGTTTTTTGTATCTTACCCATAGGGCATAAGGCCGGGAATGTTTTTAGGCCTATAGGGTTTTAGGCAAGAATTGGGCTATGTAATGGGATATCCTGTGGCGCTGGCTATCTTTTATTTCATTGAAGAAGATAGCGATATTGAATCCGCCGCTCTCCTCATCTTCAGTCCTTACGATTACGCCCTTACACTCAACGTTGCGCTCTTTGGGTTTACTATCTTGGGTTTTAGGAAGCCGTATCTTAACAGCTATCTTGGTAAACGGCGGGATATATTTATTCACGCGGCAGTAAACCCCTACGCAGCTTATATTTTGGGTGCTGGTAGTAAAGTCATAACCATCAGCAGCCACATTAAGAGGAAGCTTTTTTTCTAACCGGGGGTATAATCTTCTTTCTGCCTTGGAGTGTTTTATCATTGCTTAGCGCCTTCTTTGGGAGCGGTGGCTTTACGCCAGCACTTCTTAGTGCAATAGTGCTTTCCGTTACGGTAGTAAATTCGGACTTTCTTAAGCGGTTTGTTACAGGCCGGGCAGTTAGTTTGTTTTTCCTCTTGTGGCTTGGCCTGTTGCGTTGGGGTGGCTACGCTAGCTGTCTTTACCTCTTCTGCTGCCATTACATTTTCCTTTCTCTAGAATCTCTTTAGATGGGTATCTATAAAATCTCCTACGTACTCCCTATCCCTGGGATTAAACTCCACAAATTCTAAGCCCAGCTTATACTTGTCGGAGTGCGCTATCGGGACAGCCCAGGCTACCCGCGCTACAGGATTCAGGGCCCTGGAAAGCAGATTGATCTCCAACATCAGGTTTGTAGAAGGCGCTATGTAGCTTAAGGCCGTAAAACTTATTCCGCCTATGCTTAAATTATCGCTTAAGGCGTTTCTGAACTCCTGGGTTCCCCTGGCCTGGTAACGAAGCGGCAGACCTAATTTTAGGCGGGGATAAAGTCTTTTTTCTTGATGGCTCGACAACATGCCTTTATCTCCTATGTTGCGGGAGCCGTGGCCTACTCCTTATTTATAAAAACTATAACATATAAATAAAGCCCTGTCAATACCTTCGTTCCCTTAGTTAAGCAAGTAATATTTCGCACTTTTGCTTTAAGGTACTGCTCTTAGGTTGGTTAATTGGGTTTAGGTTTATATGCTTTATAAGCCCAAATATCCAAAGATTAAGGCTGCGTTCGTTCTTAAAGTAGCCTTGTATCTTAATACGCCTTCTGATCTCCTCAAGGAAGCGCTCTAAGTGATTCGTGGTTGATACCGCAGAGCGCACTTCCTTTGGAAAATCGTAGAAATTAAGCGTATGGTAGAACTCGTCCTGGAAGCATTTGACTGCCTTGGGTTCTTTACGTCGCCACCTGTTAACAAATATCCTGAATTTTCTGATAGCCTCATGCCTGGAGCTAGATTTGTAGATACGACTGGCTTGCCTTGCCATCCTGGTCCTGTGTTTAATCTTGTGCCGGATATTCTGCAGCAAATTCCTTAGCTTATGAGTGTAACAGCGCTGCCTTGGCGTATAAGGATAGACAATATTGCATGCTGCAATTATAGCTTCCGAGCCGTCAGAAATAATCAGCTCCAAAGACTTACCAAGCAGCCCTCTGCGGTAAAGATCGTTTAAGAAGCTGGTATATTCTTCTTCGGTCTCGCCTTTGGCTAATTTAAAAGCAATAATCTCTTGCTTGCCGTCTTTGGTTATGCCTAAGGCAAAGAGGATAGGTCTTTTCTTGATATCAACTTCTTTAATATGTACCCAGAGGCCGTCAATAATTAAAAACCGGTATTTATCTTCTATCGGGCTAGTCCGATACGCATGTAAGTCATCACTGAGATTTTGCAATAGCCGGGATGCTGTTTGATGACTCACTGAATCACCGATAAAGGCCTGGAAAAATTTTTGCTGCTTGCGGGTAGAAAATCCTAAAAGTAGCGATAACACTACCATATCATCAAACTTCTGCCGTCTTCTCTGGTATTTGGCAAAGAGGTTATAAACGTATTCCCGGTTTTTCTTGCGGACCTTAGGGATAAGTAACCTTGCTCTGCCAAAGGTAGTGGTGAATAATCGCGGATAAGTGCCGGAACGAATATCGGCACGCTCCTCTGTGCGTTCGTATTCTTCGGCTTTGATCTGTTCCCTGAACTCTCCGTTTATTGAACGCTGAAAAAATCCTTCCACTACCGTTCTCGCTTTTACTTCGAAATCATCAACCTCTGGTTGGTTCAATATCCCCATCTCGCGCAAGTTACGCTTTACATACTGCCATTGCTTTGGTAGAGTATCCTTAGAAAAATTTACCGGACAACTCATAGGCGTATCCTCCTTTGCTGGTCCTTTAGGACCGGTTAGGTTAATAAATTGGTTGTTTATCAACCTAAGAGGATATGCCTTTTTTATTTATCTGGCAATATCAAAAGTGCGAAAGATATTTTACATTATCTTTTACTCTGCATTTTATGCTTAAAGATTAAACAGATGTATCACCGTAAAATAATCCTGTTAGATTCTGTCCATTCTTCAGTCTATTAAGATAGAGGAGGACAAATATGCTGGCAAGGACTTTAAGTTTTGGTCTTGTAGGTATCGAGGCATTACCCATAGAAATAGAGGTAGATGTCTCAAGAGGCCTGCCGGCGTTAACCCTGGTCGGCCTGGCTGATACCGCTATAAGAGAAAGCAGGGAAAGGGTAAAATCAGCTATCAAAAACTCTGGATTCAGCTGGCCGAGTGAGCGCATCACTATAAGCCTTGCGCCTTCCTATATAAAAAAAGAAGGCGCATCGTTTGACCTGGCTATTGCCTTAGGAATATTAGCTGCTACCGGACAACTGAATAGCCAGAGCCTAAGCGAATATTATATCTTGGGAGAATTATCTTTAGATGGTTCGCTTAGGGCCAGTAGAGGAATACTGCCCATAACCATGGCTATAGCCAAATCAGATATTAGGAATATTATCCTGCCGCAACAAAATGCAAAAGAAGCTGGCGTAGTAGAAGATATCTATGCCTGGCCGCTTAAGACCCTGCGGGAGAGTGTAGAATTTCTAAATAACCGGCAATCCTATAAGCCATTTAAGGCAGACCTGGAAGGCATTTTTCAAAAAAATACACATTACCAGCTTGATTTCTCAGAAGTAAAAGGGCAGTACCACGCCAAAAGGGCCTTGGAGGTAGCAGTTAGCGGAGGCCACAACATCCTTTTTATCGGACCCCCGGGAAGCGGAAAAACCATGCTTGCCAAAAGAATCCCTACTATTATGCCGGATTTAACTTTAGTTGAGGCTCTCGAAATAACTAAAATCCATTCGGTGATGGGCGCTTTGGCAAGCGACGAAGGGATAATCGCTAAGCGACCATTTCGCTCTCCACACCATAGCTGCTCAAACGTAGCCCTGGTAGGGGGAGGGTCTATGCCTACGCCAGGAGAAATAAGTCTCTCGCATCATGGCGTTTTATTCTTAGATGAGCTTCCTGAATTCCATAGGGACTCCCTGGAGGCCCTGCGCCAGCCCTTGGAAGACGGCTTTATCCGTGTCTGCCGCATAAACCGCTCTTTTGTCTTCCCTGCCTCTTTTATGCTGGTCGGCGCAATGAACCCCTGCCCTTGCGGCTATTTTACCGACCCCAAAAAGTCCTGCAGGTGTAATCCTAACAAAATCGCAAACTATATGGCCAAAATCTCCGGGCCGCTTCTGGACAGGATTGATATCCATATAGAGCTGCCTTCGGTAAAATATAAAGAGTTGACTGATACAAGAGATGCG
>VGKF01000057.1 GCA_016867175.1 Candidatus Omnitrophota bacterium
ACTGGCAATACTTAGCCTGGCCCTGGCAGCGGGAGGATTATAGGATGGATCTAAGGCTTAAGGCGCTTACCAAGTCTATCTGGGTTTTTCATGTCAGCGCCGGCTCCTGCAATAACTGCGATATAGAGATACTGGATCTCCTGACTCCGCGTTTTGACGTGGAGCGATTCGGTATTCAACTAATTGGCTCGGTGCGGCATGCGGATGCGCTTTTGATCACCGGCGCTATGAACCGCAAATCAGTCCCGCGCCTTAAAAAAATCTATGAACAGGCGGCTAAACCCTGCCTGGTGGTGGCCTGCGGGACCTGTGCGCTATCGCAGAATATGTTCCGGGATAGCTATAATGTAGCAGGCCCCCTGGAGAGCATTATTCCCGTAGATCTTTATATACCCGGCTGTCCGCCTAAGCCGGAGGCGATGATTGCCGGAATTGCAAAGCTTATAGATAAGATCAAGAATAAAAAATAAACTATGGATATGATAACGAAAATAAAAGAAGGTTTAGGCTTAAGGATCGTCTCTTGGGAAGAACGTTCTCCCAGGCGCGTATACCTTACGGTCAATAAGGAGGATATATTCGAGGTCTCCAGGTTTTTATTTAAAGAATTAGGGCTTAGATTTTCTACTGCTTCAGGCATAGACGCACCTTTAGCCTTTGAAATAATATATCATTTTAGCGATGACGCAAGCGGTGTAGTTTATTCCCTGCGCGTTGTGCTTTCGGACAAACTACACCCGCAGGTGGATTCATTGACTCCTGTATTCGCCGCAGCAGAGTGGGTTGAGCGGGAGATCTGGGAGATGCTCGGTATAAATTTTAAGAACCATCCTAATCTAAAAAGGTTGCTTTTAGCAGAGGACTGGCCGCAAGGCGACTATCCTCTAAGGCAAGGCAGATGAGCCATAGAGTAATCGTACCCATAGGTCCGTATCACCCTTTACAGGAAGAGCCGGAGTTCTTCCAGCTTTATGTTGAGGGAGAGCGCGTAGTGGATATCGATATCATCATCGGCTACAACCACCGCGGGATTGAAAAACTCTCGGAGTCAAAGCATTTTGACCAGATCGCGTTCCTGGTTGAGCGTATCTGCGGCATCTGCTCTTCCAGCCACCCCTACGCCTATGTGCTAGCAGTAGAGGATATATTGGGGGGCGAAGAGAAGGTAGTGCCAGAGCGCGCCATATATATACGAACAATAGTAGATGAGTTGCAGCGCATACATAGCCACTTGTTATGGCTGGGCCTGGCAGGGCATTTTATCGGTTACAATACGGTTTGGATGTGGGCTTGGAAGTACCGCGAGCCTGTACTTGACTGCTTTGAAATGATTACCGGTAATAGGAATAACTATGGGATGTTAAAGATAGGGGGGATCAGGCGCGATATGAAGGATGAAGATATATCGGTCTTAAAAAAGACGCTGGATGAGCTGGTGCCGGCAGTGAATATGTTTAAGGGAGCGGTTATGGATGACCCAGTGATAAAGGCAAGGCTGGTGGGAGTAGGCGTTTTGACTAAAGCTCAGGCAATTGACTACTGCGTGGTGGGCCCGACTGCCAGGGCCTCCGGCATAAATATAGATGTGCGCCGGGATGATCCTTATGGCGCTTATAGCAACCTGGATTGGAATATAATTATGGAAAAAGACGGCGATATCTTTGCCAAGACCGTGGTGAGGATCCTTGAGATGTATGAGTCCATACGCATTATACGCCAGTGCCTGGATAAGCTGCCCCGCGGAGCTATCGATGCCGATGTTAAAGATATCCCTGTTGGCGAGGGGATAGGAAGGGTTGAGGCGCCAAGAGGGGAGTGCTTCCATTATATAAAAAGCGACGGGACGAACCGGCCGATAAGGCATAAGATACGCGCTCCCAGCTTTATGAATGTTGCCTCCAATAAAGTCGGGGCAGTAGGGGGGACTATCTCTGATGCTACCATTACCCTGGCTGCGGTTGACCCCTGCTATTGCTGTACCGAAAGGGTAGCGGTGATTAATAAGCCCGATAATAAAAAGATAATGAACGGTTGGGACCTGATTAAGTTGTCTCAGGAGAAAACCAATAAGTTAAGAGAGAGGTTTAAAGATGGCAGAGCTCAGTGATATAAAGTCAAGAATCGCGGCAATGTCCAGGTTAAGCCTTAAGATGTGGCAGGAGACGCACTCTGCATTTATAGAACACGACCTTCAGATACTCTCCGGGGTGCTAGAGCAGGAAGTTAAACTCAATGATCTAGAGAAGGAGCTGACTATTGAACTCATTGAGCTAGGCCGCGCTACAAAAGTTAAAACTGATAAGTCCAAGGCATTAATCTATGCCGATGTGGTGGCTGACCTTGAGCTTATCGGAGATTATTGCAAAGATATGCTGGAGCGCATCCAGATAAAGATAGAAGAAAAACTGCTTTTTAGCGACGATGCCGTAAAGGAATACGAAGAGCTCTATCGTAAGACCGAATCTTCCCTTAAAGAGATAACCGAGGCCCTGGACAAAGATAAGCCCGGCCTGGTTAAAGAGGTAATTAAAGGGGAAGGGCATATTGATAAGATGGTGGATGAGTGCCGCCGCAGGCATAATCAGAGGCTGCTTGACGGCATCTGTAGCCCGCTGGCCTGCAATATGTTCTTGAATATGCTAGATTTTACTGCTGCGGTTTATTATCACGCTAAGAAGATAGCCAGGGGCCTCTTAAAGATAAAATAATGAAACTGCTATTGACGGTAATATTCTTTCCAATCCTAGGAAGCATCTTAGTATATATCCTGCCTAAAAGATACAAAGCTGCTGCCTCGGCCCTGATTTTAGGCATTGCCTTTTTGTTTAGCCTATTACTTACAGCAGTATTCTTAAAAGGAAAAGAAATATTATTTTCCAGTCATCTTAATAGCTGGCTGAGTATTTCCTTTACGGCAGACGGCCTGGCAGTATTTATGGCCTCGCTCTCGCTTTTAGTGGGATTTTTGATCGCGCTTTATTCTATAGAATATATGCGTGACTACGAAGAGGGCGGAGCGTTTTATTTCTGGATGGTTTTATTTTTAGGGAGCATGACCGGACTGGTATTTTCAGCCAACCTCCTGCTTCTTTTCTGTTTCTGGGAGATTACATCAGTATGCTCCTGGAGGCTGATCGGTTTTTACCGCGGGGAAAAAGACCTCAAGGCCGCGGACAAGGCCTTTCTGGTTACTTTCTTTGGAGCCTCGCTTTTCTTAATCGCTATAGTCTTAGTCTATCTTAATTACGGCGCTCTTGAGCTTAGTGTTTTAAAGGGGGTATCCCTGGCTAACCTTGTAGCCTTTTTATTTTTGGCCGGGATAATCTCAAAATCTGCGCAGTTACCCCTGCAGAGTTGGCTTCCGGATGCAGGAGTCGCGCCTACTCCGGTAACCGCGCTTTTGCATGCTGCGGTATTAGTCAAAATCGGCATCTATGCCTTTGCCAGGCTTTTTAATCTGACCTTTGTTTCAAGCCCTCTATTTCTTAATAGCGCTATTCTGGTCAGCGTGATTACTATAATTGTGGCTGCCGGATCTGCCCTGGTTGAAAAAAATATGAAAAGGATCCTGGCTTATTCCACTATCAGCCAGCTGGGCTATATTCTGCTTGCCCTGGCCCTGAATACCGGCATCTCTTTTAAGATCGCGCTTGTCTATATCCTGGCGCACAGCCTGGCTAAGGCAGGCCTGTTTTTGTGCGCAGGCATCATAGAGCATAAGACCGGCAGCAAAAACATAAATGAATTAGGCGGCCTGTTAAAGACTATGCCTTATACTGCCACGGCTTATCTTCTCTGCGCTTTTTCTATCATCGGCATACCGCCTTTTTTAGGTTTCTGGCCCAAGCTCATGGTAGTATTGCTTTCTTTTAAGGCAGGGTATCTCTTAGCCGGAACAGCGGCGGTCATAGGTGCCTTGCTTACCTTATTTTATCTGATGAGATTATTCGAAGGCGTCTTCCTAGGAGAGGCCAAGATTCAGGCCAGAGAGGATGCAGGTTCTTTTATGGTAGCGGTAGTGCTCATCCTGGGCGTACTTTCTTTATTTTTAGGGTTGTTAGTTAAATTACCGCTTAATTTAGTAAATAGTCTTATAAAATGATGGCGCGCTATTTATTTTTCTTAACCATATTACCGATATGCCTAGGTTTCTTGCTTATGGCTTTTAAATCAGAAGAGCTCAGGAAAAGACTGGCGCTATTAACCTTAAGCATATCTCTGGCGGGTTCAGTCCTTCTATTTATAAAACCAGCGCAAGGACTTAGCCTAAACTTAATAGCAGACTATAGCCTGTTATTAGGATTTAATAAGCTCTCCGGGCTCATGCTGATTTTTAATAATCTCTTTGGATTCCTGGTCTGTCTTTATTCCGCAGATTATACAGAGGTGAAAAACAGAAGGCCCTATTTTCTTTATCTGCTTTCTCTGGTTGCCTTCTCTAACCTGGTATGCTTATCGGCGGATTTTATCCTTTTTATCTTTTCCTGGGGAGCGACCCTGGCGCTTCTTTATGCCTTTTTAAGTTTAGGCTCAGGCCCAAGCGCCAAGAAGGCACTCTCTATCGTAGGCATGGCGGACTTCTCTTTAATCTTAGGGGCATGCCTTTATATTTTTGTTACCGGAAGCACTATCATGCCTGATAATCAGTCGGCAAAGTTGCTTTTGAATCAGCCGCTGGGTTGGTTCTCTTTTATCCTTATGCTTATCGGCGCCCTGGCCAAGGCCGGATGCGCGCCCTTTCATACCTGGATACCCCAGGCAGCAGAGGAGGCGCCGATACCGGCAATGGCGATATTGCCTGCCTCTTTAGATAAATTGCTGGGCATATATCTTTTAGCCAGGATCTCGGTAGACTTCTTTGTTTTTAATAAAGTAATCGCGGTAATTTTATTAACCTTAGGCAGTTTAACTATAATCTTTGCGGTGATGCTGGCTTTGGTACAGCATGATGCCAGGAGGCTGCTCTCTTTTCATGCGGTAAGCCAGGTAGGTTATATGGTCTTAGGATTCGGTACGGGGACCAGCTTAGGCATAGCTGCCGGAATCTTCCATATGATTAATCACACCATCTACAAAAGCGGATTATTCCTGACTGCCGGCTCCGTAGGAGAAAAGAGAAAGACCTTTGACCTGGATAGATTAGGCGGCCTGGCTCGCTATATGCCTATAACCTTTGCCTGCGGGGTATGTTTTGCCTTATCCATCTCCGGCGTGCCCCCTTTTAACGGATTTGCCTCTAAGTGGATGCTTTATCAGGGGGCGTTGCTCGGGCTTTTTAATTCAGAAGGCGCGGTTATGCGTTTCGTTTATATCTTTGCCTTAATAGCTGCGATGTTCGGAAGCGCCCTGACCCTGGCCAGTTTTATCAAATTTATCCATGCGGTATTTTTAGGCCAGGAGAGCGCTAAAGATAATAAAAATGCAGGGGAGGTATCTTCGGGGATGAGGTTTTCTGTTCTGGTGCTGGCCGGACTTTGCCTTTTATTAGGGATTATACCGGGGTTATTTTTAAAATATTTTATCCAGCCCTGGCTGGGCATTGAGATTATTTTTATCGGGGCATGGAACAGCCGGCTTGCAGCCGGGCTACTGGGGGCAGGCATTTTATTAGGCCTTATCTTCTGGCGGGGTTTAAAATCTAAAAAATTAAGAACGGATAACTTTTTTATCGGAGGAGAAGAGCCGGTATTCGGCCCTGACTTTCCTGCCACGCAGTTTTATCGTACAATAGAGGAGCTTCCTCCTATAAAGAAACTATATTCACTTATGCAGCTTGAGGCCCTGGACCTGTATAACCTTTTAAGCGGCTCTCTTAGGCTTCTGGCTTACCTTTTATTTATTCTGGTCGACCGTTTTATAGACCTGCTTACGAGCCTGGCCGGCTATCTGGTTCTGGGCTTAAGCTGGTTATTGCGTAAACTGCACTCCGGGGTCCTTGATTTATACCTGGCCTGGAGTTTGCTCGGGCTTTTGGTTATATTTGTTATTCTTATGGCTAGATGAGATGATAGAGTTACATGTAATATTAATATTGATGATTATCGGGGCAGTGGTGGCTATGGAGCTTGAGGATATGCTTTCTAGCGTGATTGCCCTGGGCGCAGTTGGG
>VGKF01000058.1 GCA_016867175.1 Candidatus Omnitrophota bacterium
TGGAGGCCAAGATAAGGGTAGGGGTGATAGATACAGGGGTAGGCATTGCTGAGGCAGACCTGTATAAAGTATTTGATAAATTTATGCAGGTATCTACACCCTCGGGCGTTGAGCGCAAAGGCCTGGGGCTAGGCCTGGCAATAGCCAGGGAACTGGTAGAGAGGCATGGGGGAGAGATTTGGGCAGAGTCTGAGCTTGGGGTAGGCAGCAAGTTTTATTTTACCCTCCCGCGTTTTTATACTCTGAATACTCTAGCCAAGCCAACCAGGGAGAGGATAAAGAACTTTTTGCTCAAAGGCATAAGGTTATATTTGATCAGCCTTTTGATCATTAATTATAAGGAATTCAAGAAAAGGATTAAGGTCAACCCGGAAAAACTATCCCTGGATTTAAAGAGGCTGATCGAGAAGGCAATGGTTGAATTCAGCAAAGATGATAAAGAAAAGCCGCAGATAACAATAACAGGCTTTGCCAAAGGTGAATGCAGCGTTATCCTTCCCGGGGCTAGCGAAGAAGAGGCCTCAAGGCTTTGCAGCCTGCTTAAAGGAAAGATCAACGCCTATTTTTTAAAAAATAAAATAGAAGAGGCTTTTATTGCCCTGGGGATGGTTTCTTATAAGGATAAGGCGCAGCTGGATGGTGCCCAGCACTTTTCCGCCAATCTTTATATCAAGGAGATCTATATCGGATCTGAGATGCGCCGTTATAAGAGGGTGGATTATAAGGTGGATATAGATGTCATCTCTGGCCAGGGTAATTCCGAGACCTTCCAGGCTATCGATATCTCCGAAGGCGGCATATGTTTTTCTTACGGGCGCCCCTTAAAAACAGACGCATTGGTGAGATTAAGGCTTAAAACTCCGCAAGAACTTTATTTAAAAGGCAGGGTGGCCTGGATAAAAAGGCAGGCGCAGCTTATGCCCCTGGGCCAGGCCAGATATATGTTAGGATTAGAGTTTGTGCATCTGAAAGATAGCGACAGAAAAATCTTGCAACGGCTTGTTAGGGAAAATAAAATAAATACGGGGATGAAAAATGAAAAATAAGAAGAGGATATTGTTAATCGAAGATGAAGGTGATTTACTGGAAATGGCGAAATTCAGGCTAGAGGCAAATGAATACGAAGTCATAACTGCCCGAGACGGCCAGGAGGGATTAGCTAAGGCGCGTAAAGAGAAGCCGGATTTAATAATATTGGACCTGATGCTCCCTAAGATTGACGGGTATAAGGTCTGCCGCATGCTTAAGTTCGATAATAAGCATAAACATATACCTATAATAATAGTTACTGCCCGGGCGCAGGAGAGCGACGAAAAGCTGGGGTTTGAGGTAGGGGCAGATGCCTATCTTACCAAGCCTTTAGAATCGCAGCTATTATTACAAAAGATTAAGGAGCTTCTAGGCGTAACAGAATAAGCGTAAGAAGTTTTGCTTGACAAGCGTTTTATTAGAGTTAAGATATATCTAGCCACGGTTATTCCTTTTAGCTAAAAGCCCAAAGGAGCAGCGGTGGTACAGAATAATTTAAGAGAAATCCATAAGGCAACCTTAAAAAGAAGAGGGTTGCTTTTTTTTATCTTCGCCCTGTCAGCGCTTTTTGCCGCTACTTATGTCCGGGCTGAATCTGCGCTGACGGTAAACTGTGCTATCCCTTCTGTTGCCGGTTTAAATGCGCCTATGGTAGAAGAGCAGGGGCAAGGGGAGCCAAAGGAATTGAGCGTTTCGCAAGATGCGGCTGAAGAAGATATGCAGCTTTCTCAGGCCCAGCCGCAAGTCACAAAAACTTTATATAGCCGTTAGAACTATGGAGATCGGGGAAGCTACAGACAGAAGGATTTTTGAGAGGTTCCCGGCCAGGCTTTCCCTGAGGTTTCATGATGAGCTCACCAATAGGTGGGGCCTAGTGCAGGCCAAGAACTTAAGCGCCAAAGGCATATGTATGATCAGTAATAAAGAGCTCGCCCCCAAGACCCCCCTGGAATTATGGCTGCCTATCCCAGAAAAAGGCCAGACTTATTACACGCGCGGCGAGGTTGCCTGGTCAAAAACGGTTAAGCCGGATATTTACAGTGTAGGGGTTAACCTGGAGAGGACAGATCTTTTGGGGATGTCCCAGTTTATTTAAAGAATGTTGATAGCTGCTATTATAGATAACTATACCAACCGAGATCCCGCAAAGGTCTTTGCGGGATCAAGTAAAAATTTTAATTAATAAAATTTTTACTTGACAAAATATTTTTTTCTCTTATAATTAGCACTCTAAGATTAGGAGTGCTAACTGTACACAAAGGATAACGTATACCAATAAGGAGGTGTAAGAGATGGATATCAAACCATTAGGAGATCGGGTAGTGGTAAAGCCTTTAGAGGCTGAAGCCAAAACCAAAGGCGGGATTTTATTACCTGATACCGCTAAAGAAAAACCCCAAGAAGGTAAGATTGTAGCCGTAGGCAAAGGTAAAGTTTTGGAGAATGGTACCGTGCAAGCGCCTGAAGTAAAGGTCGGAGATAAGGTATTATACGGAAAATATTCCGGTAATGAGATTACGACTAAGGAAGGCGAAGAGTTGCTGATTATGCGTGAAGAGGATATCTTAGCAATAATTAAATAAGTGAGGCCACAACTTGAGCAGAGCCTAAGCGAAGCTAAGTTGTTTTTGGCTGAACTTACCCCAGCAGTTTCGTACTTTTTCGTAGAGCGAAAAAGTACGGCGGGGGTAAGCGTGCTAAAGGAGGAAGCGAATGGCAAAGCAATTATTATTTCAGGATGAAGCCCGCAGGAAGATATTGAGCGGGATAGAGCAGCTGACCAGGGCGGTAAAGGTAACTTTAGGGCCTAAGGGCCGCAACGTGGTAATTGATAAAAAGTTCGGCTCCCCCACCATAACCAAAGACGGCGTTACCGTAGCCAAAGAGATTGATTTAGAGGATGCCTTTGAAAATATGGGCGCGCAGATGGTAAAAGAGGTTGCTGAGAAGACCTCTGATATTGCCGGAGACGGCACCACTACTGCTACGGTATTAGCCGAGGCGATTTACCGCGAAGGCTTAAAGAATGTTACCGCAGGTTCAAACCCTATGGCCTTAAAGCGCGGCATTGAGAAGGCAGTGGATAAGGTAGTTGAGGAATTAAAGAAACTTTCTACTCCTATTAAGGATAAGAAAGAGGTAGCCCAGGTTGCCTCTATTGCTGCCAACAGCGATACTTCTATCGGGGACCTAATTGCCGAAGCAATGGATAAAGTCGGTAAAGACGGCGTAATCACGGTAGAAGAGGCCAAATCAACCGCTACCACCTTAGAGGTAGTAGAAGGTATGCAATTTGACCAGGGTTATCTTTCTCCCTATTTCGTTACTGACGCAGAGAGAATGGAAGCTCTTTTAGAGGATGTCTATATACTGATACATGAAAAAAAGATAGCTTCTTTAAAGGACCTCTTGCCATTATTAGAAAAGATCGCCCGTACCGGAAAGCCGCTTCTGATTATTGCGGAAGAGGTTGAAGGCGAGGCATTAGCTACTTTGGTCGTGAATAAGATCCGCGGCACCTTTGTTGCCTGCGCAGTCAAGGCCCCAGGTTACGGAGACAGGCGTAAGGCCATGCTTGAAGATATCGCCATACTTACCGGCGGTAAAGCCCTGACCGAGGATTTAGGGATCAAGCTTGAAAACGTGGATATTGAGGATTTGGGCCGCGCCAAGAAAGTCAAGATCGATAAGGAAAATACAACAATAGTCGAAGGCGCAGGAAAAACCCAAGGCGTTAATGCCAGAATAGCCCAGATCAAGAAGCAGGTTGAAGATACTGACTCTGATTACGATAAAGAGAAACTGCAGGAGCGCCTGGCTAAACTTGCCGGAGGTGTCGCTGTAATCAATGTCGGTGCTGCAACCGAGACCGAGATGAAAGAGAAGAAGGCACGCGTAGAAGACGCATTACACGCTACCCGCGCAGCAGTAGAAGAGGGGATAATCCCCGGCGGTGGAGTTGGGTTTATACGTGCCATACCTGTGTTAGAAAAGATGAAGCTTGATGGCGATGAGAAGATCGGCGTGGATATCGTAAAACGCGCCCTGGAAGAGCCGATCAGGCAGCTTACCCAGAACGCCGGGCTTGAGGGTTCGGTGGTTGTGCAGAGGGTAAAGCAGGAGAAGACTAATGTGGGTTATGATGTAGCTCAGGATGCCTATGTAGATATGATCGAGGCTGGCGTAGTTGACCCTACAAAAGTCACGCGTTCAGCCCTGCAGAATGCCTCCAGTATCGCAGCGCTGCTATTAACTACAGAGGCATTAATTGCGGATAAGCCCGAGAAGGAAGATAAGATGCCTGCCATGCCACCCGGAGGCGGCATGGGAGGAATGGGCGGCGGAATGTATTAAAAAGGGACCGTTTCCCTTTCTTTAAAGGGGCCGTTTCTAAAAAATAGAAACGGCCCCTTTTTTTTAAAAAATCATTGACAAACTCTCCCTGCTGTTGTAAAATTGGACATCCTTTCATAGATATCTCCACAGAAGAGGTAAAAAATTTGTAATTCATTGTTAAATAATAAGTTATACCACAAGGAGAAATAAAAATGGCAGAGTGGATAGGCATAGGAAGGCGTGCCCGCAGATGCTACGGATTTGACGAGATAGCCCTGGTCCCCGGCTCACAGACTATAAACCCCAACGAAGTGAATACGGCCTTTTCGTTAGGGGGTAAGAAATTTAGCGTCCCTATAATGGCAGCAGCTATGGATGGGGTGGTAGATGTTAAATTCGCAGTCGCTATGTCAAGGCTGGGAGGTATTGCGGTATTAAACCTGGATGGCATTCAGACCAGGTATGAAGAGCCGGAGCTGGTTTTAGAGAAGATTGCCTCTGCTACGCCAGCCGAAGCCACAGCGCTTACCCAATCCGTATATACTACTCCTATTAAAGAAAAATTAATAGCTAAGAGGGTCAAGCAGATCAAGGCCAAGAAAGGCACGGCAGTAGTCAGCTGTATCCCGGCGCATGCCCAGAAGTTTTCTAGGATTGCCGTCTCTGCCGGAGCGGATATCTTTGTGGTGCAGTCCACAGTCACCAGCACCAAGCATGTTTCAAAAGAATATAAGAGCCTGGACCTTTTTAAATTTTGTAAAGATACCAAGATACCGGTGGTGATAGGTAACTGCGTGACTTATGAGACGACATTAGAGCTTATGGAGACCGGTGCAGCAGGCCTGTTGATCGGGGTAGGGCCAGGAGCTGCCTGCACAACCCGCGGCGTATTGGGTATAGGCGTGCCTCAGGTTACTGCTACTGCTGATGCAGCGGCAGCGCGCGATTTTTATTATAAGCGCTCCGGCAGGTACGTTCCGGTCATTACTGACGGCGGGATGAACCGCGGAGGAGATATCTGTAAGGCCTTTGCCTCCGGAGCTGATGCGGTGATGATCGGTTCAAGTTTTGCCCATGCCAAAGAAGCGCCCGGACGAGGTTATCACTGGGGGATGGCTACTTCACACGTAAACCTGCCGCGAGGAACACGTATTTACGTGGGAACAAAAGGCTCATTGAAAGAGATCCTCTTTGGCCCGGCCAAGGTAGATGACGGATCACAGAACCTTATGGGTGCCTTAAAGACCTCTATGGGCTCCCTGGGCGCCGCTAATATTAAACAGATGCATGACGTAGAGATTATCATCGCGCCCTCTATACAGACCGAAGGCAAGATCTTCCAGGTCAGCCAGAGAGTAGGGATGGGAAAATGACCAGACAAACCATAATTATCTTAGATTTCGGTTCACAGTATACCCAGCTAATCGCAAGGCGGGTAAGAGAGAATCGGGTATTCTCTAAGATCCTTCCTTTTAACACCCCGGCAAAGGAGATTGTAGCTTTAGCCCCCAAAGGGATAATACTTTCCGGAAGCCCGGCCTCGACAATAAACAAGAAGAGCCCTCATCCTGATAAGGGCATCTTTAAACTTAAGATCCCTATTTTAGGAATCTGCTACGGCATGCAGGTTATTACCGAGATGCTGGGCGGCAAGGTCAAAGAGACAAAAGGCAGGGAATACGGAAAGACCGAGCTCTTTA
>VGKF01000059.1 GCA_016867175.1 Candidatus Omnitrophota bacterium
GGCAAGGATCATAAAAGAGAAATATGAAAATAAGATAATAATTTTTACTGGTACATTAGTCACCAGCAAAGAAGATGTAGATTCGTTTGTGGGGGGGCAGGATAGCCTGCCTTTTGATTATATTATTTGCGGAGAGGATGAAATTGCCCTGCCAGAATTAATTAGATGCCTAGATGCAAATTTGCCGGTATCCTTAAAAAAAGGAGGCAAGCTTATTGTTTTACAATGGTCCTATCGTAGAAAACCTGGATGATCTCCCCTATTATGATTTCTCTGATTTCAATTTGAATTCTTATAAGTTTCCAGAAAAATTAGAGATATTTATTAGCAAGGGATGCCCGTGGCGTTGTAGTTTCTGTGTAGACTGGTTAACCGAAAAGCGATATCGTTCCATGAGCGGCGAGAGAATCTACCAAGAGGTACTGTTTCAGCACAGGAAACACAAAACAAAACATTTCCGATTTTGTGATAAGACTATAAACGGTAACATTAAGGCGATCAGTGACTTTAGCGATTTGGTTATTGGAGAGCATAGCCCTCCCTCTTTTTCTATACAGTGGTCTGGTGATGCAATGATACGCCCAGAAATGACAAAAGAATTATTATCTAAGATGCGTCAAGCGGGTTGCGTGGGATTAGGATATGGCTTAGAGAGTGGTTCAGAGAAGGTAGTCAGAGATATGGGGAAACAATTTTCTACACAGTTAGCAGAAGAAGTAATTAAGAATACCCATGCCGCAGACATCTTTACCTCGATAAATATTATGATCGGATTTCCTACTGAAACAGAAACTGATTTTCTGGAAACATTAAATTTTATAGAGAGAAATAAACAATTCATCAGAGAAATAAGGCTCACTTATATCGGCTGCCGTGTTTTAAAAAACTCCCTGCTATATGATTTCTCTAGCAGGTTTAATCTAGCTAAGACCGATACTGATTTTTGGATGACTAAAGACAAGGGTAATACTTATGAAGAAAGAGTAAGGAGGTACGAGATCGCTTGCCAGCATATTTTAAATTTAGGAATCGATTTAAGGGTAAACAGTCGCAGTGCTAAAAAAAATGTTAAAGCAACACAAGAGAGAATACTAAAATAGAATTTAAATGAATAATAAATTTTTAACATGGGATATTCATTATAAATGCAATTACTATTGTACCTATTGTTTCCTACATTCTGAGCCAGAAACCACTAATATAGAATCTATTTATCTGAAAAATGATGAATGGGTAAAGATTTGGAGACTGGCTTATCAGAAGTACGGCCCCTGTAATATTTCAGTTACTGGAGGGGAGCCGTTCATATATCCCAACTTTATCGATTTAATTTCTAAATTAACAGATATGCATACTTTTGAGTTTTCTACTAATTTATCTTGGGATGTGGTTGAATTTGCTAGAAAAGTGCCTCCGGATAAAGTAAAAATAAATAGCAGCTTTCACCCGGAATTTATTGTACTAGAAGATTTTTTAAAAAAAATCACTTATCTTAAGGAAAATAATTATCTCGTGAATATAACCATAGTTGCATACCCCCCTTTATTAGATAGCTTATTTCAATATAATGAGCATATTAAAAAAGCAGGCTGTTTCTTTATACTCTATCCTTTTCGCGGGTTATATGAAAATAGGGTCTATCCTGAAGGGTATACGGATAAAGAAAGAGCAGCCTTGAATAAATTAGGTCTTGAATTAAGAGCAGCAGACGCTAATATTAATGAGCCTCTTTTACAAAAATATAAGTTAAGGGAAGAATATGATAGGGGAAAAATAAAACTTGTAAATAGTAAAACAGAGAAAATATGCTATATGGGGCAGAGATACGCCAAGCTCGTTCCTAACGGTGAAGCCTTCAGGTGCTGTGCAGCAGTAAATAAAGAATGGGGCAGACTAGGGAACTTTATAAAGGGGACATTTGAGTTTAGCGCCGAACCTTTGATATGCCCAGATCTCAATCACTGCAGATGTTATAAGGCAATGACTGTCGGCGATGAGGAAAAGTGGAAAAAACAATGGATTGACACTAGCAGCATATGGAAAATAGAGGAAGAAAAGAAGTCATTAGAGAAAGCCAAGCATCTTAGAGACCAGGGCGATATAAGGGAGGGAGAGAAAGAAATAAAGGAGCTTTTAAAGATCAATCCTGAAAATGTTGAGGCAATGGTTCTTTTGGCAGAACTTAAGCTAAATCAGAAAGATTACAATTCCTGCCGTGATATACTTAATGGCATTACAACAAATTACCCTGGTTCGGATTATGAATCGTGGATTTACCGTATATTAGGCAGGGCTTTTATGGAATTAGGGGTGACAGGAGAGTCAGCCAAAGAAAGAGAAGTGTTCCTGGATAAGGCCGGGCAGTATTTGGAAAGCTGTTTAAGATTAGCTAATGAAAAGAATAATTTAGCGGATAGGGCAAGAGGATATTATGAAAGTGCAGCGTTTCATTTGCTAAGGGAAGATTATAAAATGGCCAAGGGAAATATTGGCTTGGCCCTTAAATATGAACCTGAGAACGAAGGATTCTTGAGATTAAAGCGCCGAATAGAAGAGCAGGAAATTGAATTAGCGTTAAAACAAGTTAATAGCAGCGGTAAGATAACTTTTGGCTGGGATTTATGCTATAGCTGTAACTATCGTTGTCCCTACTGCGGCGTATGGGAAACACAGTCTAATAGGGATTTATTTTTAAGCCCCGAAGAGTGGTCTGTTGTCTGGGATAGGATTTTTGATAATTACGGTAGTTGCCATATCTTTATGTCTGGAGGAGAGCCGTCAGTATATGCGGGTTTTTCAGAATTGGTTAAAAGACTTACCTCAAAACATTCTGTGGAGATCTGCACAAATTTATCTTGGGATGTAGAGAGTCTTATCCTGGATATCCCGCCTGGTAAGTTAAGGATAGCTCCGACATTCCATCCGTCTCAGGCTGACTTCGGGGATTTCTTTAAAAAAGCCGTTAAAGCAAAGGATTATTTGCCGAACGCGCAGGTTTATTACGTAGCATATAGCGGTCAGCAGATAACAGAGATGTCGCAGCGAAGCAAGATGTTGAAAGAACATGGGATCGCACTGATCCCGTATCCACTCAGGGGTAACCAGGCCATACTTAATACGGAAGAGGAGGAACGCATTATTCGGGAAGTTAGTCCCTATAGAGGCGAAAAGATTGAGTATCAGCTTAAAAAAATTTCTCCTAAGGGAAAGCTATGCCGTGCCGGTCAACGTTATGCCGTAATCAGAGGAGGCGGAGCCGTAGACCGCTGCAGCCAACATCATAACGGTGAGGTTGGTAATTTCCTAGATAAAAATTTCAGCTTATTTGATGAAGCTAGGCCTTGTGGGAAAGAATACTGTCCTATTGAATCGCAATGGATAATAGTTTAAGGGAATCAAAAAACCATAAATTACTGTTTAAAAGGGAGGATATGCCTTACCGGGTCTTTGCGACCTGGAATATCCATTATGCCTGTAACTATAGGTGCGCTTACTGTCATGCCCCTAAACCTGAGCATAAGGATGCACGTCAAGCTCGTTATATCCCCAGGAACGCTTGGATAGATATCTGGAAGAGAATGTACGACAGATATGGCACTTGGGAAATGCTTATAAGTGGAGGAGAGCCATTTGCTTACCCAGCCTTTATGGAGTTGATAATTGAGTTATCCAAGATACACCTAGTGGGGATTTGCACTAATCTCGAATGGGATGTGTTTTCTTTTGTCGAATCTGTAGATCCGCAAAGAGTAAGAATAGAGACGAGTTTTCATCCTGAATTTTCTGACTTGAGCAGGTTTATAGAAAAGCTGAAGGCATTAAAGAGCCATGGATTCGAACCGACAGTAAACTTTGTTCCCTGGCCGCCGTTACTGGAACAGATGAAAAACATAAAAGAAGCCATTGAGGCAGCGGGGTGCCAGCTTACCTTACAGCCGTTTATCGGACAATTTGAAAATAGGTCTTACCCACAAGACTACACAGAAGAAGAGAGGGGGCATTTTAGGATTTTTAAGGATGACTGCAATCTTAAAACCCTGGATTTCAAGACTACCAAGGAATCTAATTCCACAAAGGGCAAATTATGCAGGATGGGCCAGAATTATGTATTTATTCATCCTGACGGCGAGGTTTCCAGATGTTGTCGTGACCACACCTTTTCATTGGGAAATATCATTGGCGACTCTTTCAAACTATTAGAGGAACCCATAGCTTGTAATGCCGAAAATTGTAATTGCTGGCGGTGTATGCTGGTGGGGAAGGAGGATTCTTGGTGGCAGAATTGGGGCAGGCGCGAAATAACCGATATGGCAATAGCGCAGCATAAAAACAAACATGATTTCAGAATTGCGCTTATCCAACCTCCGGCTTGGGGGACGTTTGAACCGCCGGTATCCCTGGCTCAGCTTTCCAGCTGTTTAAAAAAGGGGCCTTATCAGGTTTCGGTATTTGACCTGAATATAGAATTATATAACAGACGAAAGGAGCAATACAGTAGTGTTTGGGCCATAGAGCAGAGCGCTTTTTGGGGGGATGAAGAGAACGTCAGGAAGTTTTTTATTGATAATTCCGAACTGATTGAAGAATATACAGATAAGATAGTACGAACAGGGCCGGACCTAGTAGGATTTTCGGTAAACGTATGTTCTCTCCCGGCAACATTAATGTTAGCCGACAGGCTTAAGCAAAAAATTCCCCAGGTTAAGGTGGTAATCGGCGGGCCGATGTTTTTTGTGCCTGCGGATATTGACGGTATCATGCAGCATAAATGCATAGATGTGATTGTATACGGCGAAGGCGAAGAGACGTTTTCTGAGTTACCGGATTATTTTATGGGGCAAAAGGACTTATTAAATTGCCGCGGGATCTATTTTAGAAAGAATGGCGAGGTTATCAGGACACAATCGCGTCAGCCAATAAAAGACCTGGATGAGCTGCCTTTTTTAGATCTGGGGAGCTTTCCGCTAGAGAAGTATAGCCCGCCAGGGCATTTAGGAAATCATATCTCCCTGATGACCAGCCGCGGATGCGTTTTAAACTGCGTATATTGCGGCCCGAAGGCATACTGGAAGGGTTTTCGTTCTATGAGTGGCAAGAGAATATACGATGAGATAAAATACCATATTCAAAACAACCACGCTATAGAACATATAGAGTTTCTGGACTTGGAACTAAATGGTAATATGGAGGCCTTAACTGAGCTTTGTAATTTAATGATTGATAGCCCACCTAAAAGAGGCGTCAGATGGCATGCTAATATCATAATAAGGCCGGAAATGACGAAAGAGTTATTGCTTAAGATGAAAAATGCCGGTTGTTATCATCTTTCGGTTGGTATTGAGACCGGCTCGCAGCGAGTATTAGCATTGATGAATAAAAGGTATAGGGTAGAAGATGCCGAAAGAGTTCTTAAATATGCTTATGAGGTGGGGATACATGTAACAACTAATTTCATGTTTGGTTTTCCGGGAGAGACAGAAAAAGACTTTAACCTTACCCTTGATTTCCTAAGGCGTAACGCCAGCACTATCGGTACTGTCTATCCAAGCCGAACATTTTTTACCATCGAGCCTTTTAGTTACCTTTCAGGCCACCTGAGTGAATTTGGGGTAGTTGCAAATCCTGTCTATAATCTATATTGGGAATCGGCAGACGGGATAAACAATTATCCGGAAAGACTCAGGCGCTGTGAGGAGTTTTCTAGGCTTGCTATAGAGCTGGGTGTCTCTGTAGGGTTAGGCTTGCAAACATCTCTTGAATTAGACCGCTATTACAACCTAGGTTTTTATTATGAATACAAAAAAGACTTTAAAAAAGCTACAGAATTCTTTAAGAAATACCTCAGGCTTGATCCAAAAAATACCGTAATTAATAAAAAACTGCAGGGACTGAAAGGTGTTGCCATCACCCCTGCCGTAGAATCTAAGACGCAAGATCCCAAAACAGGTTTCATAGAAAACAATAATAAGGTTGAGCCTTCTGGTAATAACGGAAGCGTT
>VGKF01000060.1 GCA_016867175.1 Candidatus Omnitrophota bacterium
GGCAAAAAGGCAAAAGGCAATTCACGGGCAAGATAGTCATCTATCTTATTAATGATATTCCAGGCCTCAAAAAGATTCAGGCCAGACTGCATTACCTGCATCCTTATATGATCTTCTTCGTTTACCATGAGCGAGATAATTTCATTATCATCTATTATTACTGCCTTATGATCTGCCTTCTGGGCCTGCTCATAAGACATCAGGTGCCTTTCGACCAACAGCTGCTTATCCAAGACATCTAAATCAGCCATCTTCAAAACTGTTGAGCCCTTCAGATAATCGATCTTTAATGCCGAGGCCGTAACGGCATTGAGCACCTGCTCTGATTGTTTCTTATCCGCCCAATGCGGAAAAGAGATCATCTCCAAGTTCCTGGCTAAACGTATACGGCTTGAGATAACAATATCGGAATTGGGTCCGCTTGCTTTGAGCCATTCGCTACTATGGTTAAGCAGTCCGTCTATTTTCATTTTTACTTAGCGCCTTCTTTATCTTGCTGCAGTTGCTTCTTTTCAAACTCTTTTATCTGATCTCGCAATTGAGCTGCCTCCTCAAAGGCCTCTGATTCAATAGCCTTCTGCAGCTTCTGCCTAAGGCCGGAAAGGTCTATCTTTTTCTTTGCCCCTACGGAAACCCTAAGCGGAGATTTACCTACATGCAGGCTTGAACCGTGTATCCTTTTTAAAAGCGGACCCAGGTATTTTTTAAATGCGCTATAGCATTCTCCGCATCCGAGCCTGCCCATTTTTTTAAAATCGCTGTAGGTAAGAGCGCAGTTGGGGCATTTTAGGTCCTGCGCCTCTTTTTCCAGGGTAGGCTTATTAAACTCAGCCAGCCCGGCCAGAAGATCGCTTAAGCCGAACTGCTGCTCCATCTGCACGCTCTTCTGACGGGCGCATTCCTCACATAAATGCAGCTCGTTCATCTGCTCATCGATTATTTCGGTCAGATGCACGGTTGCCTGATTTTTATTACAGATATCGCAAAGCACTGCTTACTCTCCTTTAATACCTTACGCCTTCTTTCTTGGTGCAATCTTTAAACTTTTTCATTAGACCCAAGGTAAACTTACCGGGCTTTCCGCTGCCGATAATGCGCCCATCGACTTTGACCACCGGCACGATCTCTGCGGCAGTACCGGTGAGAAAACACTCATCAGAGATATACAGCTCATGCCTGGTAAGCACGTGCTCGTGCACCGAAATCCTGCCCTTCCTGGCGATCTCAAGGACCGTGTCGCGGGTAATACCGCGCAAGGTGCCCATGCACTGCGGAGGCGTATAAAGATGCTTGTCTTTGACAATAAAAATATTGTCTCCGGTACATTCTGCCACATAACCTAATGAATCTAACATAATTGCTTCATCATATCCGCAGTTTAAGGCCTCGATCTTAGCCAAAATATTATTCAGGTAATTAAGCGACTTGATCTGAGGGTTAAGGGCCTCTGGAAGATTCCTGATTGTAGGCACAGAAATCAAGGCTAAACCCTGCTTATAGAATTTCTCCGGATACAAGGCTATCTTATCGGCAATGATAATGATAGTTGTATTACCGTTACATTTACGCGGATCAAGACCGAGGTCGCCTTCTCCCCTGGTCACCACTAACCTGATATAGGCATCTTTAAGGTTATTTGCCTTTAGGGTTGAAAGTACAGCCTTAATCAGCCGCTCCTTAGAAAGCGGGATTTTTAACATCAGCGTATGCGCTGATTCAAAAAGCCTATCGATATGTTCCTTCAATTTAAAAACTAAGCGGTTATAAGAACGTATCCCCTCAAAAACCCCGTCTCCGTATAAAAGGCCATGGTCAAATACAGAAATCTTGGCTTCATTTTTTTCGTAAAACTTTCCGTTAATATAAATCTTCATCTTGCCTCCTTAATTCCCTAAGATTCCGTCTCTTAAATAATAGACCCTGTCAGCAGTCTTTGCCAATTCCAGATTATGCGTTACCAGGATAACGGTCATCTTATTCTCTGTATTTATCTTCCGGACCAGCGAGATTATCTCTCCCCCGGAACCTGAATCCAGGTTGCCCGTAGGCTCATCGCAAAGAAGCAGGTCGGGGCTATTTATCAGCGAGCGTACAATCGCTACCCGCTGCCTCTCTCCGCCTGAAAGCTGCATAGGCAGGTGTGTAATCCTTTTGTTTAAGCCCACGCGCTCTAAAAGCCCCAAGGCGCGAGCCGACAAATCGGTTTTATCTCTCCTGCCTTTTAAGCCAATCAACGCAGGCATCAGGACATTCTCTAAAACCGTAAATTCAGAAAGCAGATGGTAAAATTGGAATACGAATCCTATTTTTTTATTGCGCAGCCTGCAAAGCACCGCGTCTTCTAATTTATATATATCCTCTCCCTCGAACAGCACCTTTCCTGAAGTAGGCATATCCAGCCCCCCCAGTATATTTAAAAGAGTGGACTTGCCGGCTCCGGAAGGCCCTACTATCGCAATAAACTCTCCCCTTGCTATCTTTAAATCTATTCCCTGTAATACCGGGATAGCCTTACCTGCATTATGGTACGTCTTATGAATATTATCAGCTTCTAGCATCCCTATTCGTACCTGAGCGCCTCGGCTGGCCTTAAACCCGCAGCCTTAACTGCAGGGTATATCGTGGATGCCAATGTAATAATCATTGCCGCCAATACGATCAAGATGATATCCGGCCAGAACTCTATGTATACCGGAAGTTTGTCTATGTAATAGATATCCTGCGGCAATTTTATAAATTGGTATTTCTTAAGCAGCCCGCAGAGCAACACGCCCCCAACGCTACCCAGAAGAGTTCCTAATCCGCCGATAATCAGGCCCTGGTAAATAAAAATCTTTTTTATCTCCTTTGCCGTCATGCCTATAGTTTTTAATATCCCGATATCCTTGGTCTTCTCCACCACCATTACGATAAGAGTGCTCGCTATATTAAAAGAAGCGACTAGTATTATCAGGGTCAGGATAATAAACATGGTAAACTTTTCTAATTTAAGCGCGGCAAAAAAATTCTGGTTGACCTCTTCCCAGGTCTTAAGGATATAACTAAACCCTAACTTCTTATTCAATTCATCGCGCATACTGCCAGCCAAATAAAGATTATCCAGCTTAACGGCTACTGCGCTAAACAAATTATTCATCCCCATAATCTCCTGGGCCGTCTTTAAATTGGTAAAGGCCAGGTTCAGGTCGTAATCATACATCCCGGAATTAAATATCCCCTTTACCTTGAGGCTACGCTGCTTAGCCTGCGCTGAATAGGTAGAAAGCTCGGAATTTATACCTAAACCCAGATATACTGCCAACTCCTTTCCGATAAATACTGCCTCATCCCCTAAATCAGCGAAGCTGCCCTGGATCAAATATTTGTCTATCTTGGTTACCGAAGATTCACTCTTGGGGTCTATGCCTTTGAGGTTTACGGCAAAGAGCCTGTTATCTTTCTTAAACAATACCTGGCCCTGGATATAAGGGCTAATCCCTGTAATATGCGCCTGGCCATTTAATTTTTTTGCTATATTAGAGTATTCTTCGCTATCTATGCCGTTATAGCTGGCTATGGTTATATGCGAATAGTTGCCGGTGATCTTCTCGCGCAGGTACTGGTCAAACCCGGCCATCACCGCAATTACCACGATAAGCGCCATTACCCCGATAGCTACTCCTAAAATAGAGATGGCACTGATCATAGAGATGAATCTTTCTTTTCTTTTAGTCACCAGGTAGCGCCAGCTGATAAAGAGTTCGGTCTTCATATTATTTTTCTAAACGCAACAGAGGGAATAGTATCACGTCTCTTATAGAAGGCTGATCGGCCAGGAGCATTACCAGCCTGTCTATGCCTATGCCTAAGCCTCCTGCAGGAGGCATGCCGTGCTCAAGGGCCGTTACATAATCTTCATCTACGGCCTTCTTCTCCTGGGTATCCAGCTCCTTAATCTCTTCTTCAAAACGCCTCTTCTGCTCCAGCGGGTCGTTTAACTCCGAATAGGCATTGCCTATTTCAAGGCCGGCCATATATAATTCAAACCTTTCCGAAATTAAAGGATTATCATTCTTGGTCTTTGCTAAAGGGCAAAGGCTGGTAAAATAATCGGTCACAAAAGTAGGCCCCTCAAACATATCCTGCTCCAGGATATCCTCGATAATCTTGGCAACCTGCGAACGGCTAAGCCGCGACTTATCCTTGGCAAAACCCTTAGCCTTTAGCTTCTCCAACATCAGCCCTGTTTCATCAGAAGGTTCAATACCGAACTTCTCCTGCACCATCCCGGCAAAAGAACGCCTCTGCCAGGGGGTGGCCAGGTCTATGGTTTTACCCTGGTAAGAGAATTTTGTATCGCCTAAGGCTTCTCGAGCAACAGAGATAATCAAATCCTCGCATAGCTGCATCATACCCTTATAATCAGAATAGGCGGCGTATACCTCCAGCATGGTAAACTCAGGATTATGGCGGGTGGAGACACCTTCATTCCTGAAGCTGCGGTTTATCTCATAAATCTTATCCAGCCCGCCTACCAGGAGCCGCTTAAGGAATAACTCCGGGGCAATCCTAAGATATAAATCCATGGCATATTCATTATGAAAGGTCTTAAATGGCCTGCCTGCCGCCCCTCCGGGTATAGAATGCACCATCGGAGTCTCTACTTCCTGGAAGTTTTTAGCATCTAAAAAATTCCTGATAGAACGGATAATCTTTGAGCGTAATAAAAATACCTTTTTTACATCTTCGTTGGCAATCAAATCCAGGTAACGCTGACGGTAACGCAACTCTACGTCTTTAAGCCCGTGCCATTTCTCAGGAAGCGGCCTTAACGATTTGGAGAGCACGGCAAACTCCTCTACCTTTACCGTGGGTTCGCCGGTATGCGTCTTAAAAAGTTCTCCTTTTATATTAATGATATCGGCAATATCTACGTCTTCGAATACGCTAAACCTGTCCTGGCCTATAATATTCTCTTTAAGATAAAGCTGTATCTTGGCAGTAGAATCCTTAAGATCCAGAAAAGTAGCTCTCCCATGCGAGCGCTTAGCCGTAATGCGGCCGCAAAGGCTCACCTTACAGCCTTCCTGAAAATTATTTAAGGCTTCAGCAATATCTATATGGCCGGGGTCAGCCTTACCATAGATAGTTATACCTTTGGCCTGCAAAGAGTTAAACTTTGCCTTCCTTTGTGCGAGGATTTCATTTAGTTCCATATAGAAAAATAATTATATAGCAAAATCAGCTTCCTGTCAATTAAGAAAACCGGATTAATTATACTATAACTTAATAAAAAATATGGGCTTGCGTAAATAAGGAAGGGTCCGCTGGGGGAGTTTTTTTACTACCAAAGGTTTCTTTTTATCCAACTATCCAGGCTATCGATCTTCTCTGAAAATACGCTGGGTTCCTTACTCTCTATGCTGCTACTTTTCTTATCTGTATTAAACATAGGGGGAATATCCCGCATCCCGACATCCCCCGAATGCACGGCACTTAACACCTTACAGCCACAGATACAGGTAAGCAAAAGAAACAAAAGAAAAATAGCGCTTTTTTTATGCATAGCTCATCAGGCTTAGCTTAAACCGCCTCAATTGTTGAAGGAGGCTTGCTGGTAATGTTGTAGGTAACACTTACTACCCCGGCTACAGAGCCGGTTATCCTGGCAGCTAATTTTTCCAAAACTTCAAAAGAAAGTTTGGTAGGTGTCCCTGTCTTAGCATCGCTACTATCCCAGCACCTGATTTCTATCTGCAAACCGAATTCTCTCTTTCCGCCCCGTATGCCAGTGACCCTGTCTTCATGTAAAATAGCCAAGTACTGAAAGGCTAAGCTTTGCGCTAATTCTTCTTCTACGATATAAGTGGCCTTTCTGACTACCTCCACCCTTTCCGGGGTAACCTCGCCTATTATCCTGGCTGAAAGCGCAGGGCCAGGAAAAGGAGGCCGGTTATACATCCTCTCCGGTAACCCTAAGGTCTTTGCCAGTAGGCGCACTGCAGGCTT
>VGKF01000061.1 GCA_016867175.1 Candidatus Omnitrophota bacterium
GCTTGGAGAGATCCCGCTTTATGCCGTGCAGATAGAGAACCCCCGGGCCTCTTCTGCAGTGCTGTCCGCGTTAAAGCAGATATTGGGTATACCAATAGACATCTCGGGGCTTATTGAACAGGCCAATATTATTGAGGGTGAGATAAACAAGCTTTTGGAGTACTTGAAATTGGGCTCGCAGGGGCAATCCGCTCCCATCGGAGAGGAAGAGATAGAGAAGATTAAGAAGACCTTAAGCCAGCTTACCAAATTACCCGCATCCATGAAGGAAAAGATAGAGAAGCTTTTTGAACAGGCTAAGCTTGATATTGCCAAGGCCAATGAACTTAAGCTTGAGCTGGATAAGTGGAATGTCTATAAAGATTATGAAGATAGGTTCCTAGATCTGTTTCGTAAAAGGGAAGAGAAGAGCAATTGACGCAAACAAAAGAAGAGACAGGGGTAAAAACAATTATTTTTGACCTGGGCCGGGTATTGCTTGATTTTGACCATCGCATATCTGCAAAAAAAATAGCAAGACTTACGGATAAGGATGCAGAGCAAATACTAGGGCTTTTCTTTGATTCAGAGCTAACCCTATCTTTTGAGGCAGGAAGAATCTCTCCTTTAGAGTTTTACTCCCGGGTCAAGGAGATGTTGGGTCTTAAAATTAATTACCGGGAATTTGTGCCTATCTGGCAGGAGATATTCTTTTTCTCCGAAAGCAACCGCCAGGTATATGAACTGGCCTTAAAATTAAAAGAAGGCTATCAGATGGCGCTCCTTTCTAATATAAATGCCCTACACTTTGAGTATATACAAAAAAAATTTCCTATTTTTGATGCCTTCCATATTGTTATAACCTCATTTGAATTAGGCTATACCAAGCCAGATCCACTGGCCTATCAGAAGGCGCTAGATATCTTGGGCAGCCCGGCTTACCAGACCTTTTATGCCGACGACAGGGCTGAACTGGTAACAAGTGCAAAAACCCTGGGGATAAAAAGCTTTCTTTTTACCGAAGTAGGACAGTTAAAAAGAGACCTTATTGCCTCGGGGGTGAGGCTTTAACAGGGTCTCTTAAAAACAATATGATAAAACAAAAAATCATGCTCGCTCATGGAAGCGGCGGCCGCCTGATGCACGGCCTGGTTAAGGAGCTCTTGCTTAAAAGACTTAACAACCCCATATTAGCCGAACTCTCCGATAGTGCTTTAATAAAATATAAAGACAAGATTGTTTTTAGCACCGATTCTTTTGTGGTGACCCCGCTCTTTTTCCCGGGCGGGGATATCGGTAAACTTTCCGTCTGCGGTACGGTAAATGATTTGGTTATGTTAGGTGGCCTACCGGAATATCTGGCGCTTGCCTTTATTATAGAAGAGGGGCTAGATTACAGGATACTTGAGAAGATAGTCGAATCCATCTCCCGGGAGGCAAAAAAAACCGGCGTCTCTATTGTAACCGGAGACATCAAGGTTGTTGAAAAAGGCGCAGCAGATAAAATATTTATCAATACCTGCGGGATAGGCAGGGTTAAAAATAACCTTAAATTATCTGCGAGGAATATCAAGCCAGGGGACAAAATTATTATTACCGGAAATATCGGCGATCACGGTTTAGCAGTATTGGCCGGACGCCAAGATATGGACTTTGGTTTTAATATCAAAAGCGACTGTGCGGCGCTAGCAGATTTACTCTTACCGATGTTGATGAAGATAGATGGGATAAAATTTATGCGCGACCCTACGCGAGGGGGGGTGGCTACGACTTTAAATGAGGTTAGCGGAAGCTCGGGGCTAGGCATTGTTATCGAGGAGGAAAATATACCTGTTTCGGGTAAGGTCAGGGTAGCCTGTGAGCTATTAGGGCTAGACCCGCTCTATCTTGCTAACGAGGGAAAGGCAATAATAATAGTTAGAGCGGATTCTGCAAAAAAGACATTAAGCTTATTACGGGCGCATCCTTTAGGAAAGAACTCAAGGATTATCGGCTGCGTGGTATCTGATTACCCTTCCCAGGTGGTGATGAATACCGTACTGGGTACACAGCGTATCATAGAGATGTTGTCTGCCCAGGTTTTACCGAGGATATGCTAATGAAGGCTGATAAATACTGCAGGCGTTTTTATAGGGATTGGATTAAAGCTAACGGTTTATATGAATGCCGTATAGTAGTAAAAGAAACAGATCTGCATATCTTTACCGATAGGCCTATAGATAAAGATTTTGTTAAGGCAAGAATCCAGCTTTATCGCCTTGATATCGAGAATTATATATCTAAAGACAGGAGGTTTCTCGTTGCGCTTAAGCCGATAGCAGTAGAATTACATGCTAAGCCAATCATCAAAGATATGTGCCGGGCTGCTAAAATAGCAGGCGTAGGGCCTATGGCAGCGGTTGCCGGGGCGATAGCTCAGGCCCTGGGCCGTGATTTGTCAAGGCGCGGGTATAAAGAGATAATTATTGAAAACGGGGGGGATATTTTCTTAGTTAGCCGGCAGGTACGCCTAGTAGGCATTTATACAGGTAGAAAGAAATTATGGGGAGGGTTTAAGCTTAAGATCAAGCCTCAAGATACCCCTCTTGGGATATGTACTTCTTCCGGAACCATAGGGCATTCTTTAAGTTTTGGCTCTGCTGATAGCGCGGTGATTTTGGCAAAGAATGCGTCTTTGGCAGATGCCGTAGCTACGGCTGTGGCAAACCTAGTAAAGGATAAAAGGTCTCTTGCTAAGGCCCTTGAGTTTGCAAGGTCTATACCAGGGGTTTGGGGAGCAGTTATTATAATTAAAGATAGCCTTGCCAGCTATGGTAAAATAGAATTCTCCCGCTAGATTGAGCTAATCAGTAGTCTAATCCCGCCTAATTTTTCCTTATAATACTTGAATTTTCTCAATAGAAAGACTATAATATAAATCATTCAGATGCGGCTTGTTAATCTTCTTTATATGATTACTAAGTTAGAGCTGGGAGGGGCTCAAACGCAGCTCTTAAGCCTGATCAGGCAATTAGACCAGCAAAGATTCAGGGTCTTTTTATTGACCGCTACAGATGGGCCCTTGGTTAGCGAGGCCCAAGCTATACCTGGGTTGATATTTAAGAAATCAAGGCATTTAGGCCGTCCAATCAATCCTTTTAAGGATCTCCTGGCCTTGATTGAAATCCGCCGTTTTATTAAAAAAAATGATATTGGAATCGTGCACACCCATAGTTCTAAGGCTGGCATTATCGGCCGTTGGGCTGCTAGATTAGCAGGGGCAGGGGTTATCATACACACTATCCATGGCTGGAGCTTCAATGATTACCAGCCAACCCCGATACGCCTGTTTTTTATATGGCTGGAGAGGTTTACCGCTAGGTTTACGGACAAATTAATAGTAGTATCTGGATACGATAAACAAAAAGGGCTGGATAATCTTATTGGCATAGATAGCAAATATACCCTTATTCGTTACGGGATTGATTATTCAGAGTTTGGCCTACAAGAAAAAAGCATAAGAGAAGAATTGGGTATAGGCCCCAAAGACCTGCTGGTAGGGATGATTGCCTGTTTTAAGCCCCAGAAGTCGCCGCAGGACTTTATTAAACTGGCTTTTTTAGTACGGCAACAGATGCCCCTGGTAAAATTTATTTTAGTGGGGGATGGAGCACTGCGTCCGGATATTGAAAGGCTGATCAAAAGGCTGGGTCTCAAGGAGCAGGTAATTTTATCCGGGTGGCGTCGGGATATCCCGCAGATACTTGCTGCCTTAGATATATTTGTGCTTACTTCCTTATGGGAAGGCCTGCCCATAGCTGCGCTAGAGGCAATGGCTTCTGCCAGGCCGGTGGTTGTTACGCATACCGGAGGGATAAGCGAGGTCATCACAGAAGGCGAAACAGGGTTCTTAGCTTCTCCTCGTGATCAGCGTAAATTAACGCAAAACCTGGTAGCCTTATTGAAAGACAAAGGCCTAAGAGTAAGGATCGGCACTAAGGCTAAAGAGGCTATGGGCAAGCGTTTTGACCTGACAGCTATTTCTAGGGCCCACGAAGAACTGTACCTGGAGCTTGTAGCCAGAAAAGAAACACAGAATGCTAATTAATTATCTCGCCATCATTCTTGTAAGTTTTTTATCCTGCGTATTCTTTATAGCAGTATTAAGAAAAACCGCCTTAAAATATAAAATATTAATACCTCAAGGCATACCTTTAATCGGCGGGATAGCCATGGGGTTGTCTTTTTTATCCGCCTGCTTAATTATCCTGCGGCTTTATGGAGGATTGACTCAAAAGAGCTGGTGGATGATCGCCGCTTCCTTTGTGATGCTGATTTTTGGGATAATAGACGACCGGAGGGAGTTGTCTATCCCGGCTAAATTCATAGCGCAGATAATCGCCGCCTCTTTTCTAATTCTCTCGGGCATAAGAACGCAAATCGTCGGTATCGGGAATACGGCCAACATAATTATAACCCTTCTTTGGCTGCTTGGGATTAGCAACGCCTTTAACCATCTGGATGTAATGGATGGGCTGGCTGCCGGAGTTGCGCTCATCGCGAGCTGTTCATTCCTGACGGTCTCCATTTTAAACAATGATACCCAGAGCATAATATTATCCTTGGCCTTAAGCGGAGTTATCTTGAGCTTTCTGATCAATAATCTCCCCCCTGCCAATATATATATGGGTAATGCCGGAAGCCATTTTTTAGGCTTTATCTTGGCGGCAATTGCCCTGGTAATAAGTTATGCGCCCCTGGAAAGAAAGATCGCCCTTTTTAGCCCCTTGCTTATACTCGGGCTGCCTATATTCGATACTACATTTCTAATCCTGATACGCGTAATGAAAAAAAAGCTCCCCTTTAAGAAAAGCAATGACCATCTGGCTTTGTTGTTTCTGGCTGCGGGTTATTCTAAGAAAATGGCATTATGGATAATGCTCGGCTTAGGTGTCTTCTTTTCTCTTTGCGGGATATTGATAAGTCAGGCATCTAATCAGTTTGCCCTAGTTATTATGGCCGGTGTGCTTATAGTAAGCCTGGCCGTAATCAGAAAAACGATCAAGGTAGCAGCAAATGGCTAAGAAGAACATAATTATTTTAGGGGCAGGCCTTGCCGGATTAAGCGCTGCCTGGCATTTGCAGAAACAGGATATAGAATGCCAGATCCTTGAAAAAGAGCCTGAGGTGGGGGGCTTGTGCCGTTCAAAAAACATAGACGGCTTTACCTTTGATTACGATGGGCACCTATTGCATTTCAGGCATCATTATACTTTTAGCCTGGTTAAAGAACTCCTCAGGGGTAATGTGGAATCCCACCAGCGAAAATCCTGGATCTATTCCCATAGCAGGTATACCCGCTATCCTTTTCAGGCGAACCTCTACGGACTCCCCTCACAGATAATAAAAGAATGCCTCTTGAGCTTTCTGAAAGTATCCCAGATGCAAATTCCTGAAATAAAGAAAAGGGATAATTTTCTTGTCTGGATCAAGCATACCTTCGGAGAAGGGATAGCCAGGCATTTCATGATCCCCTATAACCGTAAATTCTGGACTATCCCTCCGGAAGATTTAACCTGCGAGTGGTTAGACGGCTTTGTTCCGGTCCCTTCCTTAAACGACCTGGTAAACGGCACGATAAAAGAGAGCAAGAAGCAATTCGGATACAATGCGCAATTCTGGTATCCTAAAAAAGGCGGCATAGCCTCTTTAGTAAAAGCCCTGGCAAACCCGCTAGAAGGGATACGTACAAATTGCGAAGTAGCTGGTATAGACCTGGGCAAGAAAGAGGTACGCTTGGCCTGCGGGGAAAGGGAAAGATTTGATTATTTGATCTCTACTATACCCCTACCCAGGATGTCTAAAATTGTCAGCGGCCTGCCGCAGGATATGAAGCGCTCTTTTGGGTTATTAAAATGGAACTCGGTTTTTAATCTGAACCTGGGACTCAAAAATAAAAACAACTCCTCAAGGCACTGGGCTTATTTTCCAGAGAAGGAGTTAAGCTTCTTCAGAGTTGGCTTT
>VGKF01000062.1 GCA_016867175.1 Candidatus Omnitrophota bacterium
GTCTGAATTTGTAGAAGGATTTGAAATTCTCTCAGATGTAGGCAAGGCTGTTTCTATATTTGGCTCAAGCCGTACCAAGCCAGCTCAGAAGTATTATAAATTAACCGAAGAGGTCGCTTATCTTTTGGCTAAGGAGGGATATGCCATTATTACCGGAAGCGGGCCGGCAATTATGGAAGCAGCAAATAAAGGCGCCAAGCGCGCGGGCGGACACTCCATCGGCCTTAATATCCAGATCCCCCAGGAACAGAAACCGAATAAATATGTGGATACCCTTCTTAATTTCCACTACTTTTTTGTGCGCAAGGTGATGTTTGTGAAATATGCCAAGGCCTTTGTGATTATGCCCGGAGGCTATGGCACGCTGGACGAGTTTTATGAGGCAATTAACCTGATCCAGACCAAGAGAATCCAGAGGTTCCCGGTAGTCCTCTTTGGCGACGAATACTGGCGGGGGATGCTCAAGTGGCTCAAAGAAAAAGTCCTGAAAAACGGCAATATCAGCCCGCACGACCTAGGTATCTTTAAGATTGCGAATACCCCTAAAGAGGTAGTAACAATAATAAATAAATTCTATGAGCCCCGTTAGTTTCTAACGGCGTTGATTATTAGAGGTTAAGATAATTACTGTACTGCCTGCTGAAGCGGTAAATATCCACTTAAGGCAGAGAAGAAACAGGGAAAGTTTTCGTTAGAGGCGCATTGTTGCTGAGAGGGAGAGGTTTTATGAGCCAAAAGTTGACCTATAAGAAAGCAGGCGTAGATATTGCGGGAGCTACTGTTTTTAAGAAGAAGATAAAGTCTTTGGTGCGCAGCTCTTTTGGGCCGCAGGTCCTAAAAGGTATAGGCGGTTTCGGCAGCTTCTTTAAATTTCCGGCAAAGAAATTTAAGGATCCCGTGCTGGTTTCTTCTGCTGACGGCGTAGGCACAAAATTAAAGATAGCCATTCTAGTAAATAAACACGATACCGTGGGTATTGATGCAGTGGCAATGAATGTCAACGATATATTATGCGTAGGCGCCGAGCCCCTGTTTTTCCTTGATTATATTGCTTATAGTAAGGTAAAAGAGCCGGTGCTTGTGGATGCCGTAAGAGGGATAAATCGCGGCTGTATCCAGGCAGGGTGTTCTTTAGTAGGCGGTGAGACTGCGCAGATGCCTGGGATGTACAGCGAAGGCGAGTATGACATCGCGGGTTTTTGCGTGGGAGTTGCTGAGCGTAAAGATATTATTGATGGCTCTAAGATTAAGCCAGGGGATATAGTGATCGGTCTGGCCTCAAGCGGCCTGCATTCTAACGGTTATTCTCTGGTAAGAAAGGTATTCTCACAAAGAGAGTTAAAGCGCATGGCCAGAGAGCTGCTTATTCCTACTCGCATCTATGTTAAACCTGTGCTTTCGATTTTACGCAGCGCAAAAGGAAATATCAGCGGCATCTCGCATATCACCGGAGGAGCATTCTACGATAAGATTGCGCGCATCCTTCCTGCTAATGTTGATGTAAGGATTAACAAGGGCTCATGGTATATACCACAGGTATTCCGTCTTATCCAGAATAAGGGTAATATTGAAGATAGGGAAATTTTTCATACCCTGAATATGGGCATAGGCATGGTTTTGATAGTACATAAGCAGGTAGCCACCGGTATTATAACTAAGCTTAAAGGGCTCAACCTGCAATCGTGGGCTATCGGAGAGGTAATTAAGGGTAAGGGAAAGGTCAGGATAATATAAAAGGAGGAACAATGCAGAAGTCTTTACGTTTCGGACTGGCATTATCTTTAATATTTATGGTTTTATTCTTAGGGAGGGTAGGATATGTTTTAGCCCAGGCTCAAATACAGGAGATTAATGCGCTTATCCAGGAGACGCAGAAAAAATCTGAACGGATGGGAGAGATGAGTTTTGTCTGGTGGATACCGCAGGAGTACTGGCAGCTGAGCTTTTCCCAGAATCCCGAAGTGACCCCCGAGCAGTCAGAAAAAGTGCTCTCTGTATTCCGTCCATATACCATTATTGCGGTAGTAGACGGAAGGACCGGTCAGGCTGCGGGGATAACTTATAGGGCCGAAGCTGAGCTGCGCTCTAATATCAAGATCAAAGATAAGGCAGGGAATATTTATCTGCCACTGTCTGATGAGCAGATAAATATGGAGACCAGGAGTTTTCTTGCCGCGATGAAGCCAGTGCTCTCCAATGTCTTAGGGCCGATGGGCCAGAATATGCATTTTTTTGTCTTTCCTGCCCAGGATAGTGCGGGCCAGGATATAGCCAATGCCAAAGCAGAGGGGGCGTTCTTAGTGGAATTAGACGGGCCCAGAAGCTTCCATTGGAAATTACCCTTGAGTTCGCTTATGCCGCTTAAGACCTGCCCTACCTGCAATCAGAAATTAAACGGGGCATATAAATTTTGCCCCTGGGACGGGACAAAACTGGAATAAACGTTTTCCCCGCCGCACTTTTTCGTAGAGCGAAAAAGTGCGAAGCAGCGGGGATTAATTCTCCCGCCTCTTGCATTCTTGCAGAATGCAAGAATGCGGCGGGATCATTAAATGAAAGTATTAATAATCGGTTCGGGCGGCAGAGAACACGCGCTCGCCTGGAAGATAGCGCAGTCCAGTTTAGCGGATAAGCTATTCTGCGCGCCGGGAAACGCCGGGATATCCAGAGTTGCCGAGTGCACGGATATTAAGGCAGAAGATATCAAAGGCCTTTTGGCTTTTGCCAAGAAAGAAAGAATAGATTTTACCGTCGTAGGGCCTGAAATACCGTTATCCCTGGGGATTGTCGATGAGTTCCAAAACCATAAATTAAAGGTCTTCGGCCCCAATAAAAAGGCAGCGCGCTTAGAGGCGAGCAAGGTCTTTGCCAAACAGCTGATGGCAAGATACCAGGTGCCTACTGCTGATTTTAAGATCTTTGATAATTTAGAAGAAGCAAAAAGGCATATAGAAAAAAATGGCGCCCCCTGCGTAATTAAAGCAGACGGCCTGGCTGCGGGAAAAGGCGTAGTAGTGGCAAAGAGCCAAGAGGAAGCAACAGCAGCATTAAAATCTATAATGCAGGATAAGGTTTTCGGGGATGCCGGGGCCCGTGTTATTATTGAAGATTGCCTGGAGGGCCAGGAGGCCTCTATTATAGTAGTTACTGATTCCAGGGAAGTTATTCCTTTAGCTTGCAGCCAGGACCATAAAAGAATATACGATGGTGACCTGGGGCCTAATACCGGGGGGATGGGCGCTTATTCACCTGCGCCGATAGTGAGTAATGAATTATTTAAGGAAATCATGGATAAGGTTATTCACCGTACTATAGACGGCTTAGCCAGAGAGGGGATAGATTATAAGGGTATTTTATATGCCGGGATAATGTTAACCAAGGAAGGGCCCCGTACTTTAGAGTTTAATGTGCGTTTTGGAGACCCTGAGACCCAGGCGATATTACCCAGGCTAAAATCGGATTTATTAGAGGTGATGCTGGCAGCCAGCGAGCAGAAATTGAATAATGTCTCCAGGCTCGGAGGATTAAGCTGGGATAGCCGTGCCTGCGTCTGCGTAGTCATGGCCTCGAAAGGTTACCCAGGAGATTACCAGAAGGGGCAAGAGATCAGCGGCTTAGATGAAACAGCTAAGATGAAAGACGTGGTAGTCTTTCATGCCGCAACCGCAGATTCCAAGGGAAAATATCTTACCAGCGGCGGAAGGGTCTTGGGGGTTGCCGGGCTGGGTAATACCATATATGATGCTATTAGCAGGAGCTACCAGGCAGTTGATAAGATTAGCTTTGAAGGCGCGCATTACCGCAAGGATATAGGGAAAAAGGCGTTGGCATAACAGGAGGGTATATATGAAACCAGTGGTTACCATCATTATGGGCAGTGAGTCTGACTTAGAGACAGTCAATGAGGCGGTTAAATTATTGAAGGAATTTGGCGTAGGCTTTGAGGCCAGGGTGCTCTCTGCGCACCGCACCCCCAAAGAGCTGTATAGATTCATAGAGGCTGCCCCTGGAAAAGGGACAAAGGTTTTTATCGCTGCCGCAGGAGGGGCTGCTGCATTAGCCGGGGTAGTTGCAGCGCACACTACCCTTCCGGTCGTGGGGATCCCCATAGAGACTAATAGCCTAAAAGGCATAGACTCTTTACTATCTACGGTTCAGATGCCTCCTGGTATCCCGGTAGCTGCTATGGCAATAGGAAGGCCCGGCGCCAAGAATGCTGCCCTTTTTGCTTTAGCGATCCTGGCAATAAACGATAAAAAAATACAGGCAAGATTAGTCAGGTATAGAAAAGGCATGCGCGAAAAGATAATAAAGACCAAGATTAAATTATGAGCGTAACCAAGATAGTAAAACTGGATAATTTAATCCCGGAGGAAGGGCATATAAAAGAGGCAGCGGATATCCTGGCCAGCGGGGGCCTAGTAGTTATGCCTACGGAGACAGTATACGGAATTGCCGCTAATATGCTGGATAAGAAGGCAGTAGATAGATTATACCAGATAAAACAGAGGCCCAAGGATAAGCCATTCTCTGTGCATATAGACAGTATTGAGGAAGTCTGGGAGTTTGCTGAAGAGATACCTATGCGCGCCTACAAACTTATGAGCCGTTTCTGGCCCGGGCCGTTAACCTTGATATTAAAAGCCAAAGCCGAGGGTACTGTCGGCATACGCATGCCGGATAATGAGATAGCGTTAAGGATCATACGTTCTGCGGCTGTCCCGGTAGTCTGCCCTTCGGCAAACCTTTCCGGGAAAGCTGCTCCGGTAAATTTTAAAGAGGCGATAAAAGACCTGGAGGGCTTGGTGGATTTTGCGATAGATGCCGGCCCTACAAAGCTGGGCGTAGAATCGACTATCGTGGACCTTACCTCTGCCTGTTGCTCACAAGTGATCAGAGAAGGGGCAATAAAGAAAGAAGAGATTGAGTCGGTTGCCAATAAAAAGACGGTGCTCTTTGTCTGTACCGGGAACTCCTGCCGTTCGGTGATGGCCAAGGCCCTTTTAGAGAAGAAGATAAGAGAGTTAAAGAGGCATGATGTAGAGGTCCTTTCAGCTGGGATGATGGCCAGCGGTATGGGCGCTACAGAGGAGACCAAAGAACTCTTAAGGCAGGAAGGCATAGATGTGTCCGTTCACCGCTCGCAACGGATAACCAAAGAGATGTTAGACAGGTCTGATATAATCCTGGTCATGGAAAAGTTGCAGGAGCAGCGGCTGCTGCAGCTAGACCCCCGGATAAAAAATAGGCTGTTCTTATTAAAGGAATTTGCTAAAATAAGTAATAATAAGATGGATATCGATGACCCTATAGGCAGGCCTTTAGAGTTTTACCAAGAGACGCTGAGGGTAATTGCTGAAGCTATAGAAAGGATAGCGCAGATCATCTAAATGACGACACAATACTTTGCCGAGTTAGGCAAAGTATTGTTGTCGGAATTTATCCCGACGAATGAGCCGGGAAAAATGCTAATATTACAAATGAAAAAAGAAAAGGTTGTACTTATCGGCTCAGACCACGCAGGGTTTACTTTAAAAGAAAAGATCAGGCCATACCTAGAGGAGAAGGGTTTTAAAGTCAAGGATTTAGGGGCTTATTCTACTCAACGCTGCGATTATCCACTTATCGCTTATGAATTGGCAAGGCTTGTATCTTTAAAGAAATATCAACGCGGGATACTGATATGTAAAAGCGGGATAGGAAATTCTATTGTAGCAAATAGGTTAACGGGTGTGCGGGCAGCTCTCTGTTATAATGTAACTGCAGCCAGGCTCTCCAGGGAGCATAATGATAGCAATGTTTTAGTGTTGGGTTCGGCATTTGTAAATAAGGGCCTTGCAAAAAGAATAGCCGGGGTTTGGCTCAATGCTGATTTTCAGGCTGGCC
>VGKF01000063.1 GCA_016867175.1 Candidatus Omnitrophota bacterium
TTAACCGTATATATATAGGTAAGGTAAAGCGTATTATGCCCTTCGGAGCCTTCTGCGAGATTGCCCCAGGTAAGGAGGGCCTGGTGCATGTTTCTGAGTTAGCCAAGAGCTTTGTAAAAGAAGTGGAAAGCGTGGTTAAGCTCGGAGATGAGATCAAGGTTAAGGTTATCGGCATAGATGAATTGGGCAGGATCAACTTAAGCAAAAAACAAGCTGAGGAAAATAACGAAGGGTGAGAGAAAGAAGATTAAATGAATTTAAGGGCGTCATGCTTTTGGCGACAGGACTTATTGTTTTGGCAAGCCTGGCGTCGTTTACCCCCTTTGATTTAAGTTTTTATACCTCCCATCCAAATATCCCACCGAAAAACTTCATCAGGACATTTGGCGCATATCTAGCAGGACTCCTCTTGTTTTTATTCGGCTGGTCAAGCTATCTTATACCTGCGATTATAATTTTTTTAGGCGTAAGCCTTTTCAGGCAGGAGAAACCCTACCTAAGCCCGGCCAGGATCCTAGGGATGCTGGTTTTACTTTTATCGCTGAGTTCATTTATCGGGATGTTTGGCCAGCAGAACGAGGCAATAGGTTTTTCCAGGGGAGGTTTTCTGGGCCTAGCCATATCCCGTTTTGTCATCGGTTATTTCGGCAGGCTGGGAGGCTATATTATTTTCATTACCCTGATGATGCTCTCCTCTGCCTTGGTTACCGAGACCATGATTTCTTCATTTCTTGATAATTCCCTCACTAAGGCCAAATTTCTTCTGCAGCCACTATTAAAATTCAAGCCCAGGCTAAAACCAGCAAGCAGAGGAACCGAGCCTATTAGGAAGGGAGCCGAAGCAGATGTTTCGCTGAAGACCAAATCTATTATTATGGAAAAGCCCAAGATAGCCTTAAGCGATGATACGCCAATAAAACCAAAGATACAGATTAAGGCCAAGCCGCAAGATACAGCAGAGCCAAAAGTGAGGCCTCAGGAATTAAAGATAGGCGATTATCATCTCCCTTCCTTGGATTTACTGGATTCTCCTCCTCCGCTTGAAGCCAGGCAGATTAAAGAAGACCTGGAGGCAAACGCCAGGATACTGGAAGAGACTTTGGAAGATTTCAGTATCTCAGCTAAAGTTACGGATATCGAACGCGGGCCGGTGATCACACGTTATGAGCTTGAGCCTGCTCCCGGAGTTAAGCTCAACCGCATTGTAGCCTTAAGCGACGATATAGCGTTAGCGATGAAGGCCCAGTCAGTGCGTATTATTGCTCCTATCCCAGGCAAGGGCAGGGTAGGGGTAGAGGTGCCTAATTCACAGAGCAGTTTCGTTTATCTTAAAGAAGTTCTTTCGGCGAATGTATTTCAGCAGGCAAAATCTTCCTTAACCTTAGCCTTAGGTAAAGATATTTCAGGTCAGCCGATGATCGCCGATCTGGATGAGATGCCCCATCTTTTAATCGCCGGGACCACTGGCTCAGGCAAGACCGTCTGCGTAAATTCTTTAATTCTTTCCCTGCTTTTCAGGGCTACGCCTGTTGATTTAAAATTTCTGATGGTTGATCCTAAAATGGTCGAACTTATGCCCTTTAACGGCCTGCCGCATCTTTTATGCCCCGTGGTTACTGATGCCAAAAAGACTTCTGTTGCGCTTAACTGGGTGGTCAATGAGATGGAAGAGCGGTATCGTCTATTGGCAAAGGCAGGCGCAAGGAATATTGAGGCCTATAATGAAAAACAGGAGAGGATTCCTTATATAGTGGTCATTATCGATGAATTTGCAGACCTGATGAGCGTAGCCAGCGATCAGATTGAGAATGCGGTGACGCGCCTAGCGCAACTTTCGCGCGCGGTAGGAATACATTTGATATTAGCCACGCAGAGGCCTTCGGTCAATGTCATTACCGGCGTGATCAAGGCAAACCTGCCTGCGCGTATCTCTTTTAAGGTAGCTTCAAAGGTCGATTCGCGTACAGTCTTAGATATGAACGGCGCTGATAAACTTCTGGGCAAGGGCGATATGTTATTTTTGCGTCCCGGTGAATCAAAATTAATACGCATGCAGGGGACTTTAGTCAGCGATAAAGAAATAAACAGGGTAGTAGATTTTATTAAGGCACAGGGTGAGCCGGTCTATGACGAAGAGATACTCAAAGAACAGGGCAAGTCTGTTTTAGCAAATGGACAAAAAGACGAGCTTTATGACGAAGCAGTCAGGATAATCATGGAGAGCAATCAGGCCTCGGTTTCCATACTGCAAAGACGCATGCGCCTGGGCTATACCAGGGCTGCCCGAATTATCGATACCATGGAGCAGGAAGGCCTTGTTGGCCCTTTTGAGGGGAGCAAGCCGCGCAAGATCCTGATAGATAGAGAAGAGTGGCTCCAGGAAGATTTGCTACAGGAAGAGGATAAGGAATAATTATGGAACCTGCTGGTTTGAGGCTTAGAAAGATACGTTTAGAAAAAGGGATCAGCCTTGAGGAAGTGCACAAGAAGACAAAGATACACTTGAATGTCTTAAAGTCTATAGAAGAGGATAGCCTTATTAATTTTAATCCTATATACATAAAGGGATTCCTGAAGATGTACTGTCAGTTTTTGGGGGTAGATCCTAAAGAGTACATAGCAGATTACAAGGAACCAAGATACGCGCTGAAATTATCTCCAGCAAAGAAAGACAATCAAGCCAATATTGCCGGGTCCGTATTTTTACGTTCAGCATTTATCAGGCAGATACGCATGCAAAAAAAAGCTATCCTGGCATTGCTTGTAATAGCGGCATTGATTTTCATTCTCTTTAATTTGGGTAGAATCTTTTCTAGTCACAGAATTTTAGCGCAACATAAGCCAAGATTGAGTTCGGCTAAAGCAGTTAAGCCGAAGAAGATTATTGAGACAAATAAGGCGCAGAAGAAACAAGAGATAAGTTCCAGCCGCAACGAAAACACGCCTAAGTCAGAAACCCCTTTAATAGTCAGACTTGCTATTCATGCCAGAGAGAATTGTCTTGTGCAGCTTAAAAGCGACGGAAAGGTCGTTTTTTACGGGACGCTTACAAAAGGGAGGTCTGAGAGCTGGCACGCTAAGAATAAGATTGAGCTTTTCCTGGGTAATGCCGGAGTAGTGGATTTAGAGGTTAACGGCAAACCTATACCGCAACTTGGCAAAAGAGGCGAGGCAGTCAAGAATATAATCATTAGTAAAGAGGGCTTAAGCAGGGCAAGATGAAGAATAGAGTAAAAGATAAGGTCTGGGTGGTAAGCCTAGGCTGCCCTAGGAATCTAGTGGATTCAGAGGGTATTTTGGGAGGGCTGGCTAAGAAAGGATATGCCTTGGCTAGCGGTATAGACAAAGCAGATATAGGGATTGTAAACACCTGCGCTTTTATAGAAGACGCCCGCGTAGAGTCTATCGATGCTATTCTTGAGCTTATTCAATTAAAGAAGGAAGGGCATCTAAAAAAACTGCTTGTTTATGGCTGCCTTCCTCAGCGCTATAAAGAACAGCTAAAGAATGAGCTCCCAGAGGTGGACGCCTTTATAGGTAGGGTTTCCCTGAACCATTCCCCAAACATTTTGCGTATGACTCCGTTATATTATGCCTATGTCAAAATCTGCGAGGGTTGCCTTAATCGCTGCAGTTACTGCGTTATCCCTAAAATAAAGGGAAGATTCACAAGCCTGGATATGGATTCTTTATTAGATAGGGTAAGCAGTCTTGATAGGGCTAAGGTAGCAGAGGTAAATATCGTAGGCCAGGATATTACCGGTTATGGCATGGATCTCTACGGAGCCAAGAAATTGCCGCAACTTTTGGATAAGATGCTTAAATCAACAAATAACATCGTCTGGTTTAGGCTGCTTTATCTATACCCGAACCGCATAAGCGATGAACTTTTGGAATTGATTGGGTCGCAGAGTCGTGTATGCAAGTATATAGATCTGCCTATCCAACACATAAACGACCGTATTTTAAAGCTGATGCGCAGAAATACCGCCAAGAAAGAGATCGTGCGGCTGATTGCTAAGATTAGAAAGAAGATACCCCAGGTCGCTATCCGTACTTCCTTGATAGTAGGCTTTCCTTCTGAGACCGATAAGGAATTTAGAGAATTGGTTGATTTTATAGAAGAGGTAAAATTCGATAGATTAGGTGTTTTTATCTATTCCAGGGAAGAGGGGACTGCCGCATATGACTTTGAAAAACAGATTCCCCAAAAAATTAAGAGTCAGCGCCTGGATACCATAATGTCTAAGCAGCAGCTGATCTCGCAGGAGATAAACAATAGGTTACTGGGCCGCACTATCGATGTCTTAATAGAAGAGGAAGAAAAAGAGGCATGGCCTGTTACCCTGGAAAATCGCAGGGCATATTTGGGACGCAGCCAGTACGATGCCCCGGAGGTTGACGGAACAGTCTATGTCAATTCTTCAAAAAAACTTAAACCGGGAGATTTTGCTAAGGTTAAGATTACCGATACCTTAGAATATGACCTGGTAGGAGACGCCCAAGCATGAATATTGCCAATCGCCTGACTTTATTAAGAATAGTACTGACTTTTGTTTTTATGTTCTTTTTGTTCTGCCATGGCCTATGGGCCAAGGTGCTGAGCCTGGCAATATTTATATTTGCCGCATTATCTGATTTATTCGACGGGATGATCGCGCAAAAGAGGAACATGGTTACGGACTTCGGAAAACTGATGGATCCCATTGCGGATAAGATCCTGGTATTGGCAGCCTTCGCCGCGTTCGTGCAGATGCAGTTAATCGAGGCCTGGATGTTTGTAATCATTGTCTCTAGGGAGATATTGATTACCTCTTTACGCCTTTTCGCGCTAAATAAAGGAAAGGTACTTTCTGCGGCCAAAGTAGGCAAGCATAAAACCGCATCACAGATGTTCGTCATATTTGCCATACTGGGTTTCATTGTCTTAAAAGAAGTGATGCTGACCTTTTTTATCTGGAATCCTTCCTGGGAGGCGTTCTTCTATCAGGGCATATATATATTTATGCTATTTACAGTTGTCCTTACCCTTTATTCCGGGCTATCCTACCTTTGGGATAATCGCAAGATAATCGCAAAGTTTTAATGAGTACACGACTTATGGAGCGCCTGCCTGCCGGCAGGCAGGACAGCGAACATAAGTCGTTGTACGAATTAATCCTTGAAATTTTTTGAAATGTTGGTTAATCTTGAAATCAAGCGTTGACTCAAAAAATGTCAAGGATCTTGAGTGAAAAAGAAATGAATATACGTGACCGGATTATCATATCCCTAAGCACCTTTTTTGGTGTGGGGAGCCTTCCGCTACCGGGGACTGCGGCAAGCCTGCTTGGGGTATTTATATTTTACCTGGTTAAAGGGAATTCCTCTTTGCATCTGGGGTTGACCCTATTCCTTATTTTATCAGGATTACTGCTAGCCGGTAAGGCAGAAAAAATCGCCGGGAAAAAAGACGCCGGATGTATTGTAATAGATGAGGTATCCGGTATGCTATTAAGCCTGCTTTTCCTGCCTTATGATATCAGGATAGTAATTATAGGTTTTTTACTTTTCCGTATATTAGATACGCTAAAACCTTATCCCGCGGATAGGCTGCAGTCCTTGCCTGGCGGAACAGGCATTATGAGCGACGATATCATAGCCGCTATATATGCGAATATTATCCTTCAGTTTGTCTTTAGGTTAGCTTCTTTTAGGATGGCGTAGATAGGGCCTTTGGGGGTAAGCGTACTTTTAAAGAGAGTGATTTTACTGGCCTGGAATTCCCGCCTTTGATCATTAGCTAGCAGAGACATTTTTTCTAAGCCGCCTGCCAATTTATCTAAGTTCAATCCAGACCTCGTCCTTCCTATAGTAATATGCGAAGAAAATCTGCGTTCTTCTTT